>CAYUBC010000466.1:0-3697 GCA_964442885.1 uncultured bacterium
TGCCATCGGGCAGCAGGAAGACGTTTTGAGCGCCAACCTTTTGGCCCCACTGGAACATCACAAAGGCATCGTTCACCGAAACACAAATGATTTGGTCAACACCGAGGGCTTTGAACTCTTCGTAGAGTTCTTCGTAGCGGGGCAGGTGGTTGGAGGAGCAGGTGGGAGTAAAGGCACCGGGCAGGGAGAAGACCACAACTTTCTTGCCACCAAAAATATCTTGGGTGGTGAGGTCTTGCCAGCGGTAGGGGTTGGGGCCACCTACAGACTCATCTCGCACACGGGTCTTAAATACAACGTCGGGTACACGTTCAATAACGGCCATAGTTACCTCGCAAGTTCAACATTAACGACTGCGTTTCCAGCCTTGGCTGTCTAACTCAGAATAATTCCGAGTTAAGAATTAATCAATAAGTATAATAACTTATTTCCCTGGACGTATCTTAGACCACTCTTGGGCTCAGGTAAACGTGTTACTGTGTTAAGAGTAGATTATCGATTGTGTTATTTCGCTGAATGAGCAGCTGTGAATCAGGGGTTCGCAGTGTTGATTGGAGTAGGCCACCATGCATCAGCAGACTGAGGAAATTGTTAGGGTTCTCAAATCTAAGGGGCTACGGGTGACGCCCCAACGCTTTGCCGTGTACGCCAATTTGCTCAGCCGCTACGACCATCCCACCGCCGAGGACATTCTCAACGACCTCAATCAAACTGCCCCCACCTCATCCCAGGCGACGGTCTACAGCTCACTCCAGGCATTGCGGGAGGTCAACCTGGTACGCGAGGTGCTGCTAGAAGAAGGGGTCTGCCGCTACGATGCTAATGTGGCTCCCCATCATCACTTCCGCTGCCAGTCCTGCGGCACCATTGCCGATATTCCCTGGGAGTCGCTGGCCCACATTGATATCAGCAGCCTGAGTTCGCGCTGGCAAATTGAAGGCTATGAAGTCACGGTGCATGGACGGTGCGATCGCTGTCGATAATCTAGATTTTTTCTGGGAATGGCGCAGCAATTTGCCGGATTTAACCGCCGCTGAATGCGCCGTGCTGGATCGATTGCGGGCTCGTTATCGCCATTACCAGACTAGCGGGGTCGTCTCTCAACTCGGCAGGGAAATCAGCTTTACCGGGTCGCTCAAGTTTTGAAGCAACTGCTGTACTCGTAGCTATCAACCTGGCGATTGGCATGCAACCCTGGCGTCTCGTCGGGTCGATTATGCTGGCAACAGGTAATCCCGTAGGGTCAGAGCAGTGGCCGGGGCCAACAGTACGCCGTTGCGGTAGTGGCCGGTGGCCAGCCAGATATTGTCGTAGCCCGCTAAGGGCTGGATTACCGGGGCAGCCTGGGCCTGGGGACGAGGCCGCAGCCCAAACCAGCGATCGGTAATCGTGCCTGCTGCCAGGGCAGGGCAGTAGGCGATCGCCCCCTGGAGCACCGCATCCAGCCGCGCGGCTTCGGGTTGTAGAGCCATGACATCGGCAAGGCTGATGTCGGGGGGAAATTCCACCGTTGCCCCCACCCAGTAGTCGCCAACGCCCAGAGGCACCAGATGGATATCGTTGCCATTGATGACCGGCTGAAAGTCTGGCCTGCCCAGGGTTTGCTCCAAATTCAGCCTGAGCCCCTGGCCCAGCACTGGCCCCAGGGTAACGCCTGGCCCCAGGGCTTGAGTCAACGCCGTTGTACCCAAGCCCGCCGCCAGCACCACCCAATCTGCCGCCAGGGTCTGGGAAGGCGTATGCACGGCGTAACAATGAGATGTGGGCGATGCTGCCGTGTGGCTAAACTCCACCACCGGCTCACCGAAATAGACCCTTGCTCCCTGCTGGGTGGCCGCTGCGACTAAAGCCTGGGTAAGCTGGGTCGGGTTGACCTGCAAGTCACCGGGAGAATAGATCCCGGCCACGGCCCTGGCCAGGTTGAGGTGGGGGCAGTGCTGGGCCACCTGCTCTGGCGACCAGATCTCTAGCGGATACCCCTGCTGCTGGCGGATCCCTTGCAGCGACTGCCAGCGGGGCAGTTCCTCTGGCTCAAAGCAAAGGCTCAAAATGCCCTGGGTGTTGTGCTGGATGGGCCGACCAGTGGCCGCTTCCAGTTCGGCCAGCAACGCGGGATATCGCCGGAGGCTTTTTTCCCGCAGTTGCCAGTTACGGCCCTTAACTTTGTGGCTAATCACCGCCATAGCAACGCCCAGAGCCGCCCCCGTTGAGCCCGTGGCAGGCAGTTGCCGATCTACCACCACCACCTCAAACTCAGGGCAGCGGCTAAGCTCGTAGGCAATGGCTGCCCCCACTACCCCGCAGCCTACGATTACAACGCTCGTCAAGGTCTGAGGTTACTGAAAGGTGGGCACCAGGTTCAGGAAGCTGTCAAAGTCATCCAGGGCGTTGCGATACTCCTGACCTGCAATCACCTGCTGACCGTTGGCGGCGGCTTCATCCAGGCGCTCCAGGTGGACATAGAGTTCCTTGGCCAAGGCCTGCGCCTGGGGCTTGTCCTTAGTGAGCAGGGTGGCGGCCAGGCGGTTCACCCGTGCCCGCAGTTCACCCATCGGCCCGTGGATAAAGCTCTGCACATTCACCCAGTCCTGCTTTTGGATATAGCCCTGGAGTTCGGGGAAGCGATCTCGCAGATCCGCCACCGCCGGGCTGTATAGCTCTACCTGCTGCAAAATCTCTGGCGTGTAGGTAGTGGGTATTTTGGTAGCTGGGCCGCCGCAGGCCACCAGGCACGTGGCTATTACGGCCAGTAAAATTCCCAGAAGAGGTTTCAACCGTCCCATAAGTTACCTTTAGAGCTCTCTGTAGTCGTCTGTATTTTACGCCCCTGGGGTATGCTTTTGATGATTATTGGGGGGATAAGCGGTTGGCAGCGATCGCGTATTCCCCTGCCGCTAAGGTCTGTGAACCGGCATAACCACAAAGACCCTGGACTTAGCCAGCGTGGGTTGCTAGTTTTAGCAAATTCCTTGCACAACCTCTTTTGGATCAGATTCCTAGCTGCTTGCAGCGTTTTTGGCAAGCGGGAGTGCATCCCGCCGGAAAAATTCCTTAATGCCCCGTCTGCTTGTGATGGGGATGTAAACTGTAGCACCCCTCAACTTTTACTGAGCAGAGCATACATACCACTCAATATTCGGCTTATAAAGGGCTGGGTTAGAATGAAGAGACTCCCAGCCCTCTGTGTATGAGTGAAACCGTTTACATCGAAACCAGTATAATGGGATACCTTACTGCCAGATCGACGAAAAATTTAATCTTGGCAGCAAATATAGAAGTAAACAAGAGAATGGTGGGAACTGCGCAGAAGCAAGTTTACCCTCTATATTTCACAAGTTGTTCTGGATGAGGTGGGACGGGGAGACGCAGAAATTGCCCTAAAGCGACTGGAAATCCTTAATGGAGTTCCATTAGTGGAACTTAACCAAGTTGTGCGGAGCCTGGCAGCCCAGTTTCTTTCTCGCAGTAATCTTCCTCCCAAAGCCTCCTCGCAGTAATCTTCCTTCCAAAGCCTCTGATGATGCGGTTCACATTGCAGCCGCCACCGTCCACGGCTTAGATTACCTGCTAACCTGGAACTGCAAGCATATTGCCAATGCACAGATTCAAAGGAAGCTTGAAGAAATCAGTTTTGACTTTGGATACCAATCACCTGTAATTTGCACTCCTTACGAATTATTAGGAGATTGAGCTATGT
>CAYUBC010000467.1:0-3693 GCA_964442885.1 uncultured bacterium
GGGTGGGCAAAGCCCTAACCGCAAGGGTTTCAGGACTTATGTGTACACGGTAGCCCCTCGGGAGAGGGATTTAGGGTGAGGGAAACTCCGGGTTTCAACCTAGACGAGGTTTAGTGCCGCGTCAAACGTCAAAATTAAGGCTCGCGTAGGTGGAGAGAAACATTGTCCCGCTTTGAGCCAGTACCCGGAGCGAGTTTTTCTACTGTTAGAAATTAACCGAGTATTAACTATTTTTTCATTACTCCAGCTTTGCCCCTGCAAGCTGTATATTGAATGTGGAGCTGATGAGGCTCCCCTGGCAGATAAAACAGCCAATTGTCCACACACAAGAAGGAGTGAATGCGCTGTTAATTCTACATCTGTCTCGCTTAACCAACAACACCCAAGCTCACATTCAATACTTCCTAAAGTAGATTAGGGGAGCTGCGAGAAACATTAGCTTATTGGCCTGAAATCAGGCAATAGGTTTAGATGTTTCCCTCCATAAAGGCTCAACAAATGGTAGGAAGTTCCTTGAAACAGAGGTTGGGTGTTGTGTTGTTTTGCAGGATTGCTTTGGTAGAAAATCGTGTATTCTTCTGTGACAGAGGCGCGTAGACAGATAAAATAATGGCACGGGGCTGTGCTGGTCGGTGCCTGACCTGGGAGGCAATTTATGCCCTGCCATTGTGAAACTAAAAATAATATTGGCCCCTTACTGATGAAGAGTGCCTGCGAGAGCAAGCTATAATCGCTGGTGTTTTGTCCCCCAGTATTCATCTTCACGGGTAATGAGGAAAGTATGGGCACCGCAACAGAAACGGATCCCAAAATCCTATTAATTGGTGCTAGTGAGAGCCAAACTCGGCAGATGGGTATGGATCTTCAAGAAGCAGGTTACGCTTCTGTGATGGCCTATGGCACCAAGGAAGGACTAACCTTGGCTAGCCAGGTAAGCCCCGCTCTCATCGTGGTGGATCGGCTCCTGGGCAACGAGTCTGGCCTGGCTCTTTGCCAGACCTTACGGAGGAAAGGGGTAAAATCGCCCATCGTATTGCTCATGGCCAAGGATAGTTTAGAAGACCGAGTCGCCTGCTTAGAATGTGGAGCCGACGATTACTTCCTTAAGCCCTACCGGGCCGATGCCTTTCTAAAAATCGTGCATTTGTACCTTCAATCTGCCCCTACCGACACGGAAAACCTTCGGTTTGGCGAACTGACCCTGGATTTAGCCAATCGCCATGCTATTCGCAGCGGACGGGTGATTGACCTGACTATGAAGGAGTTTGAGTTGCTGAAGTACCTGATGGAACACCCCCGCGAGGTGCTGCCCAGGGAGCAAATCTTAGAAAACGTGTGGGGTTACGATTTTGTCGGCGAATCTAATGTCATTGAGGTCTACATTCGCTACCTGCGCCTTAAAATCGACGGCGAAGACGAAAAACGCCTGATTCAGACGGTGCGCGGGGTGGGGTATGTGCTGAGGGAGAGCTAAGGGGGGGAAGGGAAGAGGGAAGAGGGAAGAGGGAAAAGGTTTCTGGATGTAGGTTGGTGGTATTAATAGGAGATTTGTGTGTGTCAGGCCGCGATAGTCGTTAGCCCGTAATAGCCTGGCTAATGCTATCGGCCTGTAGGCGGTGGCCAATAAAGACCAGGCGGGTCTGGCGAGGCTCATTGGGCTGCCAGGGGCGGTCGTAAAACTGGTCGAACCGTTGCCCGACTCCCTGTAACACCAACCGCATAGCCTTTTCAGGAACTGCCACAAAGCCCTTAATGCGGTAGATTTCCTGCTGCTGCACCAGGGTTTGTAGGCGTTCGACCAGGGCCTCAGGTTGAAAGGCTTGCTCTAGCTCGATGTAAACCGAATTGATGTCATCGTCGTGGTCGTGCTCCTCCTCGTGGTCGTGGTGGCTGGGGCGCTGATCGAGGTTGTCCTCCACGGCAGCGTTGAACCCCAACAGCACCTCAGGGTTAATCTCACCGTGCCGACAGGGCAACACGTTGACGCCCGCCGGGGTTTGCCGCTGGAGCCAATCCTGAACGCGATCGCGGCTCTCCCCATCCAGCACATCGGTCTTGGTCAGCAACACCAGATCGGCACAGGCCAGCTGATCCTCAAACAATTCTTCAATGGGGGTTTCATGCTCCAGGCTGTCGTCAGCCTGCCGCTGAGCTTCCAGAGCGTCCAGATCACCCACCACCTGACCACGGGCCAGGGCATCGCCGTCTACCACCGTAATCACGCCGTCTACGGTTGCCCCAGTGCGAATTTCGGGCCAGCGAAAGGCTTGCACCAGGGGCTTGGGTAGGGCCAGCCCAGAGGTTTCAATGACGATGCAGTCAATTTCATTTCGGCGCTTTAGGAGTTCCTGCATGGTGGGCAGAAACTCTTCCTGCACCGTGCAGCAGAGGCAGCCATTGGCCAGCTCCAGGATGTTCACACCCGCATCGTCAGGGTTATCGTCCTCATCGCAGACCCGGCACGACCGCAGCAGTTCACCATCAATGCCAACTTCACCAAATTCGTTCACTAAAACAGCAATGCGCCGCCCCTGGTTGTTTTGCAGCAAATGGCGCACCAGCGTAGTTTTGCCAGAGCCAAGGAAGCCAGTGATGACGGTAACGGGGATTTTGTGCATGGTGGTATGGGGTGGTGGGGTGGTGGAGTGATGGGGTGGTGGAGTGATGGGGTGGTGGGGAGTAAAGAGGGTTAGGAGGAGGGGAGGGGCGGCAAGACGAAGGCGGTGCTGTCTCGTACTGAGGGAGGACGTTCGCGGTAGGGGACGCGGCCATCGGGACTATCAGTGTATTGCTGGCAGAACTCCGATATGGCCTCGGCTCCGTCGGTGGGGGAGACCTGGCTGAGAATAAAGGTCAGCTTGCCAGGGGCGGCCAGGCTAACATTGCAGGGCTGGCTGCACCCGGCCATGCAGCGCAAGGGGGTTAGATGGACGGCTTCTTGCAGGTGGCGGGCCTGGAGTGCGGCCTGGAGCTGGTTAATCAGGTATTGGCCGCCAGAAAGGCCATCGCGGCTGGCTTCGGCCTGGGAAAATCGACATAGGGAACAAACAAATAGAGTGGTTTGGGTCATTGGGCCAACCTTGACAAAATTTATTGAAGAGATTGATCGGGATTCACAGTCAGGACAAATTCATCCCGTCGAGTACAGAACTGGCGATAGCAATCCGGCGGGGCGATGGCCAAGTTTTGCAACAGCGCGATGTGCACCGCTGCACCGTTTCCCAGGGCCAGCAGCAGCGCCTGCTCTGGGCAGTAGGTCGCGGCCAAGCTCAATAAAGAATCAAGCTCCTTCAGGTCTAGCGCTTGAGCTTGCAAATAGCCCGCCAAGTCGCCCTGGGGGATGTAGGTCATAGTGTAAACCACCGTTTCTAGAGTCCAATCCACTGGGATGGTGGCAAGCGCTGAGACCTGACACAGCACCAGCCCCCGGCCTTGAGCTAGATAGCCCTGCCAGGCAGCATGGCCCAGGGGTAAGAGATAGGCTTGAATAAAGGCGGGCTGCCAGTAGCCGCCGCCCTGCCAGACGTGGGGAGGAGGTCGCATAACGTTATGTCTACCGTCTAGGGTTGCCCTAAAGCGGTAGCGCTATCCTCTTCACCAAAACTGGCGTAGAGCAAACCTGGGCTAAGACTAAAACAGTCATCATCCGTACCTCGCAGATGTTAGGGAGCATGAACAGAGCATTGGCGGGCA
>CAYUBC010000468.1:0-3685 GCA_964442885.1 uncultured bacterium
TAGACAGACAGTATGCAATGGGCTCAATGGTACTGCAATCTATCCAAACCTCATTGCCTGCTTTGGGATAAGACCCTGTAGCGGTTAGTAGGGCGTGCCATCTCGGTGAAGAAACCGCCAGTGGCCCTCCACCAGCACGGCCTGCAAGTCATCATCAGGGTAAAAGACCTGATCGTCCGGGGTTCTGTCGCCTACTTCCAGATACAGAACGGTTTCAGCAGTTTCATTAACCAGATGATGACCATTGCCGGTGCCCGCTTTGAAGCCTGCGCATTGTCCCGGGGCCAGGACGGTGCGTTCGTCGTTGGTGTAAAGGGTGGGTTGCCCCTGCAAAACATAGATGAACTCGTCCTGTTTGGTGTGGCTATGGCGCAGAGCCGAAGCCGCACCAGGAGCCAGGTAAGTCAGATTCACCCCAAAGTTGGTGAGGCCAAACCATTCTCCTAGGGGGCGTTTTTCTCGACCGGCCACCCGCGCCAGGAAGGGGGCCGGATAACCAGAAGGGTTTTGCCGAAGCGGTGCTGCCAAGGCATTGATAGCCCCAGGGATGTGTTCGTCAGCCATAGCGAAGTCCTAACCTCAGGGGAATGTAAGAGTAGTCTTGATAGCGATGGCTCAAGTTTATGGAGTTGGCCTAAAGAAATCCAGAGTGGCCAAAAAAGCACCGCCAACAATGAGCCCACAGGCCAGGCCCACCGTCCAGGTAGCTGTCGCCAAACCGCAGGCAATGAGCAGCAGGGTGGAGAGCAGCGGTGCCGCGTAGGACAGAGCGCCTAAAACCTTGATATTGCCGTGTTTTACGCCGTAGTCCCAGGTGAAGAAAGCCAGCCCCACCGGCCCCAGCCCCAGGGCCAAAATAGCCAGCCATTCCCAGCCCTGGGGGACAACGGTGGTTTCAAAGCCGAGGTGGCAAAGCCAGGCCAGCAAAGCCGTAGCGCCACAGAAGCCGCCCACGGCCTGGGTGGGAATAGCCCCAAACCGGCGGGATAGTAGGGAATAGCTTGACCAGATTACGGCACAGACCAGAGCGGCCAAATAACCCGTTGTATATTGTCCATCAAACGTGAGGGATTGGCCCTGAGTCACCAACAAGCCTGCCCCCAGAAAGCCCGCCATTGCGCCCGCCGCGTGAAACCATCGCAGCCGCTCCCCCGGCAACAAAGCCGAAAAGAAGACAATCAGCAGCGGCCAGAGGTAGTTAATCAGGTTGGCTTCCACAGCGGGCGCATTTCTTAAGGCCATGAAGTAAAAAAAGTGATAGCCAAACAGCCCGCCAACCCCCAGCCCCCACACGGCATAGGGCAATTGCAGATAGCGCAGAGGATGGCCACCTGCTTTCAGCCATCCCACCACTCCCACCCCAAAGGCAATGGTAAAAGCCATCGCCGTTAGCTGAAAGGGCGGCACTGTACCGCTGAGTTCAGTCAGGAGAGCTAACGTAGCCCACATTAGAACAGCGGTAAATCCAATCAGGGTTGGCTTTTGCTGGCTCAAGGTAGCGCCTCAATCAGACTAGGGGTCAGAGGTTGGCTGGATAGCACGGGCAACACCCTCTATCCATCCTTTTCAGGATAGGGACATCCGGCGCATCTCTTTACTCTCTTTCCCGCCAGATGTGCCGATTGGCCATGCCTTTGATATAGTGGGGGGCATCGAAGAATAAGTACATGTGATCTTGACGCTGGGTATCTGAGTATTGTTGTCTGCCAGGAGTACCGTTTCTAGTGCCGCCCCAAGGCTAGCTGCTCGCCCGTTTCTTAAATGGGCGGGGGGTAAGGGTCGCTTGCTAAGTCAGTATGAGCCGTTTTTCCCAGCTTCCTGCGCCACCTACTACGAACCATTTTTGGGCGGTGGCGCGGTTTTTTTTCATTTAGCCGGGCGGGCTCGCCGCGCCGTTCTGGGCGATATTAACCCAGAGCTGGTGAATGTGTATCGCTGTGTGCGAGATCACCCCACTGAGCTCATTGCTCAGCTGTATCATCACAAACGCCACCATTGCCCTGACTACTACTACCGGGTCAGGCAACAGCATCAGTTGACCGAACCTGTAGCCCGCGCCGCCCGCCTGCTGTATTTGAACAAAACCTGCTACAACGGCCTCTACCGAGAAAACTCCCGGGGCCAGTTCAATGTGCCGGTGGGTCGCTACAAAAACCCGGCCATTTGCGATCCAGAACTGCTGCAATCTGCATCCGCCGTCCTCCAAGAAACGGCCATCCAGGAGTTCTCCTTCACCGCTGTGCTGGATTGGCCCCTGTCGCCGCAGGATTTTGTCTACTTTGACCCGCCCTACCACCCGATTAGCTCCACCAGTTGCTTTACCAGCTACAACCGCTACGGCTTTAGCGCAGACGATCAGACGCGGCTGGCCCAGGTCTTTACTCAACTGGCCAGTTTGGGGGTGCGGGTCATGCTGTCTAATTCTGACTGTGACTTCATTCGTGAACTCTACCAGGGGTTTACTATTCACCCCATTCAGGCGGCCAGGGCGATCAATTCTCAGGCCAGGAGACGAGGCAAAATTGGTGAACTTCTGATAACCTCTTACTGACTGACGGTTTGAACGCTGTATTTTCCCAAATCTTTGAGGGTTGAACTGTGGCATCTAATTCTTCTGGCCCCACTCCAGACGACGCTCAAGATACCGTTCGCGCCGTAACCCAGGTGATGCGCGCCGTGGTCGCGGCCCTGGATGAGATGACCGCTACAACGGGCAATGCTCTGGTAGCTCCATTGCAGCCTTTTCTGGAACCCATTACCGCTACCGTAGGTCGGGTGGTCAATCCTATTGTCACTCTCCCCCTTATCCAGGCGTTGACAGTGCTGCCGGGGATGAAGTGGCTACTGGCCGCCCTGGGGCAGGTGAATGTAGACACTGTGCGGCAGGATGTGGATAGCCTCCGACAGGACTATCCCCAGGAGAATCGGCGAGCGTTGGCCCAGCGAGTCATGGCCGACACAGCGCTTAAGGCCGCGACTGTAGGACTAGCCACTAACTTTGCTCCGCCAGTAGCCTTGGCTCTCACCCTGGTGGATATTGGCGCAGTCGCGGCCCTCCAGGCCAATATGATTTACCGCATTGCCACTATCTATGGCTACTCGCCGGAGGATAGCGATCGCCGGGGCGAAGTTCTGGCCATCTGGCTGCTGTCCTCGTCTACCTCTGGGGTCGTCAAATCGGGGCTGAGCTTTGTGGAAGCTGTGCCTGCGGTAGGGGCCGTCATCGGCATTGCCACCGATGCAACGTTGATCTACAGCGTCGGCTACTTCGCCTGCCGATACTACGAAACCAAGCAATCTATGCCCACAGAAATTTCTATCTGAGCCTGGTCAGTCCTTCATCAGCCCATTGTTAACTAGTAGCCTGTATCGTCACTACTCTGCAAAAGTTTCCCGTCATCTCCAGTAGCACCGCAGCCCAGAAAGGCAAGCGGTTTGCCGTCATCATCGACGAGGCCCATTCTTCCCAGAGTGGGGAATCAGCCAAGCACCTGAACGAGGCCCCCTCCGCCGATCTGGATTCTGCCGAGGCCAGCGACATCACCGAAGACGACAGCTCCGGAACGATGACAAACAATGCCGGAACGTACAGCTCACGCCGCACAGAAGACAGCATACCGAAATTGTACAAATACAACGGAAGCGGTGGGATTTGAACCCACGAGGGAAGGTTTACTCCCCTACC
>CAYUBC010000469.1:0-3681 GCA_964442885.1 uncultured bacterium
CTGGTGGAACCCTTTACCTGGCCAGTGCAGGCCAGTCTGGAAGTCACCACCTACCCCGGTCGGTTGACGCTGGCCAATCGGGAAACAGCCAGTGATGGGGCTCTGCGACTCCTGGGGGACGGAAGCCTTGAGCTGGCTGGCCCGACGGCCCTGGAGGGCATTTCTGGGCAGTTTAGCCAGAACGGCACGACCTATACCCTGGTAGCCGGTAGCCTGATGGCCACCCCCGTGCCTGCCGGAATGCGCGACCAGCGGGGGCTGATGCGCTTTGCCACGCGCCCAGAAACCGGACTGCTAAAAACTCCGGTTAGCCTCCAGCTAGAACCCACCCGGCTGAATCGCTACGACCTTACCACCACCGTGGAGCCGCTGTCGCTGCGGGCGGGCGATCTCACCTGGCAACTCTGGTTCCGCGACCTGCCCATGCAGCTCACCGATGGAGCTACCCCGGTCTTCTCCCGCCAGCACACCCAGTCCGCCAGCGCCGAGGATGTTAACGACCCCAACGCTTTCTCGCGGGAACAGAATGTCCTCACCGGCTACGAGTGGCGACTGGGGGATACAGTTCAGCCTGAGTCTTTCTTCCTACCCTTCTTCCAGCTTCACTTCTATCCCTTAACCCTGGAAACAGTGACGGTGGATGACGAGGGGGTGCAAAGCCTGCAAGTTGTCGGTCGCCTGCAACTGCCGCTCTCTGCCACCGGGGAACCGCTGCCCGATTTGACCAGCGATATTCAACTCAACTTTGTGCGCGAGGCTGGGGCCTTCATCCTCAGCACCGTCACCCTGCCCGACTCCCCAGCAACCGCCCCAGCCAGAATTTGGCCCCTGGCCCTGGACAATAACGAAACCACCGATGCCCCCCAGCTCACCTGGCGCCAGATTCGCCTCCAGACCCAGGCCGAAACTGGGGAGCAGTCCCTGATTCTGGAGCAGGTCTGGCTCAATTTCTTCCTGTTTGGGGTGGCCTGGGCCTTGCCCCTGGATGAACCGCTGGTGTTCTACCCGGCCTCTACGGCTGAGGTATTGGGAAGCTATGAGTTTCTCGCCCTCAGCCCGCCGCCGGTGCTAGATCCCCGCCGGGCAACCCTGGTGCTGCAACTTTTTGATGCCTTTAACCACACGGCCAGCCTGCAACTGGAGGTGCATCTGGGCCAAATGGCCAGGTCAGGGGCAGCCGCTGCCTCTACCTTTGACGCGGTCGTGGACTTTCCCCTGGTTAGAGCCCAGGCGGAAGAGTCGGCTACCTGGCTCTCAGCGACGTTATTAACTCAGTTGTTTCTGGAACCGGGCACCCTCACCGTCAATCACCACGCCCTGGAATTTCAGTGGCAGCGTACCCAACCCGCCGAGGCTGTACCCTACCTGCTGCCGGGCATGCCCCTCCAGGCCGACCCCTTACCGGGGTTTGCCGCCCTGACCTTTACCCCCCAACCCTCAACCCAACCAACGGGGGCGGCGCAATATCCAACCCTCGATCTGACAACGGCCTTTTTGGAAACTATTTTGACCTGTCAGTGGGGCGAGTTTTTGCAAGGGGCGGCGGCTCCTACCCAGGACGATACTTCCTCCGGTTTTGACGGGTCGGCGGTGCGAGATCGCCTCTTTGCCGCCTCCGCCGGTGACCTGGTGATTGGCTACACCAGTCAGTGGGTGCCCCCCGGCGACCAGCCCGGCACCTGGGCAGATTCCCTGCTGCTGAACGGCTTTTTGGAGGTCAAAAACCTGATTTCCTGGCCCCTGGGTCTGCAATCCCAAGACGACGAGGAACGCCTTGCCCCAGCGGGCCTAGTGTTGCCCCCGCTGCCCGCCGCGACAGAGGGCTATCGACCCCTCAGCCATCTGCGCCATAGCCTGCGAGTGCTGTTTAACCAGCACAGCTTGCCCGTGGATGGGCTGGCCCTGGGAGCGGTTGGGCAGGTGTTGCAGTTCACGGGTGAGCGCCCCTGGTCATTCCTGGCGGTGACGGAGCATCAACTGCTGCCGGTGTTTGCAGACGCTAATCACACCTATCGCCTGGGTCAAGATCGGCGCTGGGCCACAACCCAGACAGTGCAGATTATGCCGGTGGGGCTGTTTAAAGACTTTTTGGGTCAGAGTGCGGCCCTCACCCTTGATCCCAGCCGGGGCACCGCCTCCATCGGCCAAACTAGCCTGGGCCTCTGGCACCGCGCGTTGCAAACTCAGCTCTTGACCGGTGACGACGCCCCCCTGGATGAGGCGGCCCTGGGGTCAATGCTGATGGTTGAAGCCAGCGCCCCCCACTGGGTCAGGACAACGCCAGTGGCCGCCGCTAACCCCACCACCCTCCAATTCCTGCCCAACGGCAGCCAGTTAGGCATTCTCAGCAATCCCCAGGACTACGGCCCCTCCGATCCCCAGGATCCCCACTGGCTTCTAATTACGATGCCCTTCTGGGGCCGCTTGCTGACCCCCAGCCCCGCTCTGAGCGCGTCTGCTAATCCCCTCCAGCGCGACCCCGTAGACCTTCTAGCCCAGGGGCAGGTAAGCGATGTGGCTCTGGCCCTCAGCCACTGGGCCGCAACCGAGCCAGTGGCCTTTACCCTGGCCGGGGCAGACACGGCGGCGGGCCGCACCTGGGCGCGGCTCGACCCCCTGGCGCTAGAGGAAAGCTGGTTTCGCCTCAACCATCCCCGCCCAGAAGCTCAGCCCAGCGGGTTGCAGAGTGTTTTGGCCGCGTTACCCAGCACTCCGGCCCGGCTCAGCCGCTCTACCGCCCTGGGCTACGCCTACGATCCGCTGCGGCTCCACTATCCGCCCGCGGCCAGTCTTGCCCCCGCCCCGCTGGATTTGACTGAAAACCCCAGCCTGCTGGTCTATGCCGAACGCTCCCGCTACCGGCGACAGGGGAATGGGGTGGGCGATCGCAGTCTGCAAGTCCTGTACACCTTCCAGGAAAAGGAAGGCAACACCGTCTACGACGTGTCTGGGGTGGGTGAGCCCCTCAATCTGCAACTGGAGCGCGGCACCGTCACCTGGCTACCGGGTAGAAACGGCCTGGCGATTACCACCCAACCGGCGCTGCTGGCCTCCTCCGGCCCGGCCAGTAAGATCATCAGCGCCATTGGCAACACCAATGCCCTCACCGTTGAAGCCTGGGTACGCCAGGGTCAGATCATCACGGTGCCAGCAGCAACTGTGCGCATGGTCACTCTATCCGAGCGGCCCGAACAGCGGAACTTTACTCTGGGCTTTACCGACCGGCGGCGCTACGCCTTTACCCTGCGCACTGGCGACACCGGGTCTGACGGGGCCCGCCGGTTTGTGCAGGGAGGAAACGCCGTGCAAGGGCAACTGGTGCATTTGGTCTATACCCGCGATACGGCAGGCAATGCGGTGCTTTACGTCAACGGTCAAGTTCAGGGGCAGGATACGCTGCCAGGAAATCTCAACACCAGCTGGGATAGCCGCTACCGGCTGGCCCTGGGCGATGAGCTAACCGGCCAGCGCTCCTGGCGGGGAGAGTATTATCTGGTGGCTATCTATAACCAGGCCCTGACTGCGGCGGAGGTAACCGCTCTGTGGCAGGCCGGGCAAGACAGTCGTTTGCTCCCTGACCTGCCGCCCTACAGTTGGCACCAAACCGCCCTGCAGCTCAAAACCAGCGGCCTGTTTCCTGACCAGGAGCAGGCCTCAGAATCCCCAACCCCAATTCGTCAC
>CAYUBC010000470.1:0-1314 GCA_964442885.1 uncultured bacterium
GGTTGGGAATTGGCTCGGACATAAACAGGTGCTTGTTACCCTGCACATCCTCAAAGGCAAAGACGGCTCGCCCGGTAGTATTCAGGAACAGCGCATAGGGTACATGCTGGGCTGGATCCTCAGCGGCGCTGATTTTGCCCTTGGTCAGCAGGGCGCGGGGCTGGCTCAGGTCGTTGACCTTAAAGGCCACCTCGATAGTAAGGTCGCGGTTGAGATCCAGGGTGAGATCGGCCCCGGCATCCAGGAAGGTGGTGGGTTGGCCATCCAACTGCACCCCGTAGGACTGGTTGAACACTACGGCCAGGTGGTTCCAGTTGCCCGCCGGAATTTTCTCGAAGCCCTGCACCAGTTGTTCCCCCACCCCGGCAAAGACGGAGTAGGCTGGCAGCGGCGATTC
This sequence comes from uncultured bacterium, assembly GCA_964442885.1. GTDB lineage: Bacteria > Cyanobacteriota > Cyanobacteriia > Phormidesmidales > Phormidesmidaceae > Nodosilinea. The sequence continues at coordinate 398 of CAYUBC010000470.1, forward strand.
TGTAGTCAGGGGATTGCCGACCACGGTACCGGGGTGGGCAAAGCGGGAGTGGTCGGTGGCGCGGCGATTGTTATTATTATCAAAGCGCCAGCAGGCGACCAGGTCGGTTTCGTTGCCAATCACTTCCCGGTTCATATCGGCGGCAATCTCAACCTGGGTGCGGCCTCGTTTCCAGATGCGGGCTTCGGCGATCGCCCCGTTCAAAATTCGCACCCGGTCGGTGCCGATGTTGGGATGGGCACCCAAGCCCCAATCTGCCGCCACGGGAATGGCCCCCACCGTAGCCTCCTGAACACCCAGGGCAATGCCGTTGCGGTAAAGCCGCCAGTGGCTGCCGTCGTAGACCCCGGCCAGGTGAGTCCAGGCCAGGCCGGTGCGATCGGCAGCGGGCATGACAATCGACACGTTAGACAGCACCCCATTGAGCTGGTTGCCTGCCTCGTAGCGACCGTTGTTGATGCGCAGATACACCTGGTCGCCGTTGGCATTGCCGTGGACGATGATATTGCCCAGGTTTTCGTTCTCCGCCGGTCTGATCCAGGCTTCCAGGGTAATGGCCCCGGCAAAATTCAGGTGGTCAGCATTGGCGATGCGAACCACATCGGTGCTGCCATTGAGTTGCAGGGCCGTATTCAACTCCTCCCGCTTCAGGCCTAGCAGGTAGGGGGTGTCCGTAGTACCAGCGGCAGGCTGGTAGTGCAGCACCCTGGCCCGCTGGTTGGCCTCAGCAATTTGGGTAGGGCGCACCCAGGCTTCCAGCGTCAGGTCATCGCGGGAGGAAAACTGACGCAGCTTTTGGTTAAAGACCGCTGGTTCGGTGGCCTCTAGCCGGGCGTGGCTTTGCAGACCATCGAAGGCGTAGGTGTGGCCTGGGGCCTCCGACACCCAGCGGCTGGTGAGGGTAACCCCGCTGCCCA
>CAYUBC010000470.1:1324-3657 GCA_964442885.1 uncultured bacterium
GCCCACGGTGCGGTTCTCCACCGCTTCGCCGCCGTTGTTGGCGATAAAGGCCAGCAGGTTCGACCCGGCGGATAGATCAGCCCCGGCCTGGGTGGTGCTGGCCTGTACCTCGTAGTCGTACTCCAGGAAAAAGACCGGCAGTTGCTCCGTGGTGGGATTGGCCACCGAGCTGCGGATGCTTAGCTCGGTAGCGCCCTGGTCTACAGCGCTGTCCAGAATGGCCTTAAAATCGCCAATGAATAGGGTGGCCCCAGCCGGTAGCGCTCGATTCACCCCGGCCGCCAGGGTCAGGCCATCTGCCCGGCCCTCGTTCACCTCGATCTGGCCGCGTCCCACAAAGCTGCGATTGCCCGCCAGTCCGTTCATCACTCTGGCAAAGGCCTGGGGTTCGCGGGGCACCTGTTGCCAGGTTTCCACAATCTCCTGCTCACCGACGCTGAGCTGGAGGGTGACGGTGCAGGTCGCCCCATCATCCCCCGCTACATCGAGCTGGATGCGATCCATCTCGGCCTCGGTGGCGCGGGCAAACCCTGCCACGGTTTCATTACCCAAAGCATCGGTGAGGGGGTAGCGGGCGCGCTGGGTCAGGGTTTTGTAGTAGGCCACAAAGAACTGATCATCGGTGCCCCGGAAGTAAAGGGCCACGTTGCCGACGGCGCTGTCAAACAGCAGCGGCGTCTCGGTGGACCAGGCAAAGGTGAGCCGTCCCCCCGCCGTAGAGAGCCCCGCCGTGTCGGTATGGACGAGGGGTACCACGGCGGTAAAGCCCTTGTTAAGCAGGGCTTGTAGCTGGCTCAGGGTGGTGCGATCGCTAATCAAAGACTGCTCAAGCTGCTGCCGCTGCTGGTCATTGGTTTGGCGCAGGGTGTTGATGTCGGTGCGAATTTCCCGAAGTTCGTTCAGTGCGGTATTGATGTCGCTGAACAGGGTATTGAGGGACTGCTGAAGGGCTCGACGATGGGCCAGATAGGCAGGGTTTTCGGAAATTTCCAGGCTGGAGATGCGGTCGTTAAAACCACTCCCCACGTTGCTGGTGGTTTCCGTAAAGGTGTGGACAAAGCCGGACTGCCTGCCGTTATCGTTGCGGTTGGCGTGTTCGTACACGGTTACCTGAAGGGCCGGAATGGTGCGGATCTGCCCTTGGTCGGTGACCATCCGAGCCGAGATCCCAATGCTGCTGATCAGGTCATTGAAGTTGTTCTGGTTTAGCTGGGTGTAGCCCACAAAGCGAGGACTGAAGCTGTTGCTAATGGCATTCAGCCCAAAGGTGAGGGAGCGTCCGCCAAAGCTGGAATGCTCGAACAGGGCGACGCGGGCCACGCGCAGAAAGTCCAGCAGTTGCTGAATTTCCTGCTGCCCATTGGCCTGGCGGTTGCGCAGCTCTCGCAAGCGGCTGAACTTGGCGGGTAGGGCTAACCGGTCTAAACTGCCGCTGGGCACCGTAGTGGCAATGGCCCGGTTCTCAATGGCATCGTCCACCAGGGTGAAGATTTGGTTGAGGTAGGTGATCTCCTGGGTGAGGCTGGTGATCGCCTGGGTCTTTTGGGTAATTGACCCTTGCAGCGTTTGAATCCGCTCCAGTTCCGCGTTGACATCAATCCGGCGAGCGGCCTGTTGGCGATCGCGGATGGTGGCCTGAATCGCTTCAATCTGGGCCAGTTGCTCACTGACATCCGCCGTATCATCGGCGCTGAGAATCTGGTCAATATCCTGCTGAATGGTCTGAATTTGAGCCTGTTCAGCGTTGATATCTACCGGCTCCCCTTCTCGCTCTGCGATAACCGGCTGGAGGGGCACATGGTCGGGGATTCTGGCTAGCCTGCCGCTGGCGCTAACCCCAAAGTCCAGGGTAGCGATTTCATGGCGGGGCTCAAGCTCCGTGCCCGCTGCGGCAGTCCCCCCCGACTCCGTAGTGGCGACCGCCAGCATCACCCGTGCCCCCTGGCGCACGGGCTTGGCCTGCTGGTCATAGCCGGTGCGGGCCTGCTCCTGCTGGAAGTAGAGCAGCGAGGCCAGACCCGATGCTACGGTGCGGCCCTCAAACCGGAAGCTATCCCGGCTGACCCCGGCATTTTCGCCAATCGGCGCACTGGAGGCGACCCAGGCCCGAGCCGCAAACCCCGCTGAACTGAGGGCGGCGGGGGGATGGTTGCCGGTCTGGTCGAGGATGTCGCGGCCATCCCCTTCGTCTAGCCGCCAGTAGGCAGCCAGGCCAAACTCCTGACCGGTGAGGCGGAGGTGGCGATCGGTGCGAATTTCTCGCTCGCTGCGGGGCCGGTTCCACAGGCGAATTTCGTCAATCAATCCAAAAAAGCTCTGGCTGGGGGAACCAA
>CAYUBC010000471.1:0-3647 GCA_964442885.1 uncultured bacterium
GGCAGGCAATGCCGTTGAGGCGCATCAGAGCCAGCAGCAGGCCAACGTACTCGCCGCAGGAGCCGCGCCCCCGTTGCAGCACCACGTCAGGGGTTTCAATGGCGGGGGTTACCGCATAGGACAGCTTGTCGTAGACGTAGTTGCGAATGCTGAGCACCTGACGCAGCAGATTGGTTTCCGTACCAATGCTTTCGCGGGCAGCGGCCTGAATGGTGGGGGAATCCATCGCCAGTTCGTCATCGTCGATCAGGTAGCGGGGGCCGTATTCAGTCGGTAGGGGCGGAGCCGCTTCGACCTGGCGGGGGGTGAGCTGGTATTTGATGCCGTAAACCTCGACCAGGGCTTTCCAGCCGAACAGGTGGCGTTCGTCAGGATCTAATCGGTCGAAGGGGAAGCTGGCCACCCGCTCACCGTTTTGGGTGACTTCCTGGAACGGGCGACCCACCGGCTCCACAGCTCGCACGGTCTGCCTGTGGGTGTTGGTGGGAAAGGCAATGCGCCACTCCAGATTCTCCAGGGGGATGGCATCTTCCAGGGTGTCGATTTCTTCCACGTAGGTCATCTCTACCAGGTAGCCGTTGGTGCGGCAGTAGCCCGCCTCGCGATGCCAGCGGAAGGCCAGCGGGTGCAGCAGGGTGCGATCGCGAAAGGTCAGCTCGTAGGGCACCTCGCGGTTGGGGTCATCCCGCACGTAGGGTTCTTCGTTGGTGTAAGCCACCCAGAGCTGGCCGTGGTCAGGGGTGGTGTGGGGCGGCACCGCCAACCCGGTGGGAGTGGCAAAGGGGGTCAGCATCTTCACCACTAGCTCTCCTGTGGCTCGATCCAGGCAATACACGGTTTGCTCAACCTGGTCGCAAACCCAGAGGTAATCGCCCCACACCGAAATATTTTCGATGCCTATGCCGGGGGCCGGAAACTGAGTAATTCGCTGGCCTGAATCGCAGTCAAATACAAAAATGTAGCCCGCTTTTTTGCAGCTTACGTAGAGAGTCTTTTCCCAGACGGCGACGCCATCGGCGGTGTAGGGCAGGGTTAGCACCGGAGTGAGTTGGATATCGCTCAATGACGTTACCAACACACTGTGCTCACGGGCCACCCAGATCCGATCTTGCCAGCAGGCCAGGCCTGTGGCTTGCTCGAAGGCGGCGGCATGGCGAGAGTTGAGGATCTCGGAGTTACCGGTCTTAGGGTCGATACACAATAGATAGCCCCGGAACGGATCGACCGCTAAGAGCTGATTGTTATGAAAGGCCAACCCATAGAGGGCCTTGACGCCAATGGGTTGAAGTACCGGAGAGGCTAATACAGACGCTGGAAAAAGGCTGGACGCTGGAGCAGACAACGATTCAAGCATGGGCTGCGATCGCACCTAGGATATGAAAGGCAAGCTACTGGTCATATCCTAGGGGACGGCGATGGCAAAAAGTGTAGTTTTTCTAGCCCAGAGGCAAAAAATCTACCCTATTCACCCTCCTGGCGAAGTTGCTGCTCAACGGTGCTAATCGCTGCATTGACCGCGGCTAGCCGAGCCTCCAGGGAATCGCGAAAGGCTTTCATCATTTCCAACTTGTAGCGCTGGTACTGGCGACGAGACTCGGCACTGGGAGGCATACAGAAGGGGAGGAACATGGATTTTACGTCAGGTAAGGGGGACACTTTTATTATGCAATCCTGGAGAAGATTGGCCGCCGCATAGCCTGAAGCATTGTGGCCTTGCAGAAATCATAGAAACCTCCGGGAATCATGGCTTCAGGCTTGTATAAGTGTTAATGGGTTCCGGCAGAAATGGTTTCCCCTGATGCGAGCCATACCTCAGAACCCGCTGCTGCACCCAGACCTTCGCCGAAGAGACTTAATGAGGTAATTTATGCGATTTCTCTCTTATATGCTTGGCTTAGCTTTAATTTTGGTAGGCATTTACTTTCTGGGTAAAAACATTATCTTTACGACCCAGGCCTATCCCTGGTGGCGCAGCATTGCCGCCGACCTATCGGTGATTTCCCTCTGTATTGGGATCTTTGCCCTGGTATTTTTGCCCTCGTCGGCTAAGGCATTAGGGTGGGTGGCCGTAGCCTTTGGCATTGTCTGCGTGTTTGCCAGCAGCCGGGCTATTTTGAACCCCACCAGCCTCTGGCAGTTTTTCCTATCGCTGACGGCGATGGGCTTTGGCTACAAGTTGCTGGCGGCCAGGCGCAACTCTCTTTACTAGGGGCTGTCATCAATTAGTCGCGTATGGCCCAAGAATCAAGGGTTACAGCCCCTAGCTGGTTGGCTGGGGCGGGCGTGGTAGGGCTTATCCTGCTAGGGTTTCGGTTGTAATTGATGACACGCCCTAGGGCGATCTAAAAAAGCGGAAATCTAAAGGTGAGAATCGCTTGGCGCAGTTAATGCTGCCAAGCGATTCTTGCTTTTGCGGTCAGGGTCGCCATTGATGTCTGCTCTGGCTCATGCCCCAGGCTAGAGTTCTGGAACGGTTTGGGTTTCCAGGTAAAGCAAGAACTCCAGGAGTTCCTCATCCGTGAGGTCGTGGCGCGATCGCTTACCGTAGGTTTTTTCCAAAAAGTCTCGTCCCTGGCTCACTCCCCAGCCCAAGCGCTGGAGTTCCACATCGGTTTGGGCGATGATATCGGACAAATCCACGGGGTTAATGGCCATGTCCTCGGCATAGAGCAGGTCAGGTTCTGGCAGGCTCGGCTCCAGGGGAAAGCTGGTTGCCGCTGCATCAACCAGGACAGGCTCTACGATTAGGCTGGTTTCCGTCCCCACCTCGTGGTCGGACGGTTCCTCGGCCTGAAGCACGGGTGGCGTGGCCATGGTCAGTTTGGTAACGGCAGGTGGACTAGCCAGTCCCGGCAACTTGGTAGCGGCGGGTGGACTGGCCAGTCCCGGCAACGCTAGCCGACTCAGAGCCCGTTCACAGGCGCTATCCTCGGCAACTTCTAGGGTTTTCTGGGCGGCCAAGCCGGTGCTCAAGGTGCGCCCGTCCACAGTGATGACGGCGCGTACCACGAAGAGCCCATTGGGCATGGCCAGAAGATCTGACACTACGCTGCCCGTGGGATACTGTTGCCGAAAAGCCGCTAAGAGTGAAGTGAGCACGCCGGAAACTACTCCTGGGGGCGATGGTATCCGTACTATTCTAGAGAAGCAGGGCACGTTAGACTAAAGCCTGTTGCAACTAAGCCAACGATTCACTGCTCCACTATGGCCCAGGGTGGCTGAACTGAATTCATGCTGGATCAACTGCTCGATATTTCTACCAACTTTGGGGTTGATACCCTGCTGCTGCTGCCAGTGCTAATTGCTTTGGAAGCCGTTCTCTCAGCGGATAACGCCATTGCCCTGGCGGCCATTGCTCAGGGGCTAGAGGGCGAAACCCTACAGCGTCGAGCGTTGAATTTTGGCCTGTTAATTGCCTTTGCCCTGCGGGTAACGCTAATTTTGGCTGCGGGCTGGGTGCTGCAATTCTGGCAATTTGAGGTGCTGGGGGCCGCTTATTTGCTGTGGCTGGTGTTTAAGCACTTTACGGCGGCGGCTGAGGACGGCAACCACCATCACGGGCCACGCTTTAGGTCTCTATGGCAGGCCATTCCGGTGATTGCCTTTACCGACCTCGCCTTTTCTCTGGACAGTGTCACCACGGCGCT
>CAYUBC010000472.1:0-3646 GCA_964442885.1 uncultured bacterium
TGCCCGTCGGCATCATAGACCGTCAGCCCGTCGGGGAATCGGGGTGTAATTTCGGTATCGATAAAGGCCTGAAATTCAGCTTCTGAAACTTCGCCGCCACCGGCAATGTTGCGGCCAAAGAATAGATCTTCTTGAACTAGCTGAGGACTGCTTTGGCTTGATTTTGTACTCTGAATAGCTGCTGAGGTTTGGCCTTTGATCTGAGTGATGAAGGACATAATAACCTCCTTTTGGCTGTGTTGAAGGTTACTTTGTTAGGTAGTTTTTGCCGCTTCCATCTGTTTTACGAAGGCTCTACCTACGGCTCGATAGGTTTCGATATCTGCTGGGGTTGCAGCCTTGCAATCTGCGGTATCTCCATATATAGGGTCTATATTTCGATGCCAACCGGCGAATTCAAGCATGATTCCGTCTGGATCTTTAAAGTAAATAGAGCTAATCCAGGTGTGTTCATTGATCTCCTCTGAGGTCTGCATCGGCGAGTTATCATGGTGCATGACTGGGCTAACCTCAACGCCCTTTTCAATCAGCTTTTGCCGATATTCTTCGATCTTCTCTACGGGAATGTTGAAGGCAAAATGATTCATCGAACCGTGGGATGAGGTTACAGAAACAGGATCGTTCAAAGCATTTTCTAGGCTGAGGTTTCCGCGAGGATTTGAAATTCCAGGTTGTCGTTCAGCGGCTTCGGTAAACCAAAAGAATGCCAGGTATTCGTTTTCGCCCATGTCAAAGAAAAAGTGCTGTCCCATGCCTGCCGGAAGGTCAAAAGCAATGGCAAGCTTCATACCCAGCACCTGGGTGTAAAAATCGACCGTACGCTGCATGTCTTTGCACACCAGCGCGACATGGTTCAGGCCCATGATTTTAAATTCAGAATTTGTGTTTTTCATCAGATAAGTCTCCTGAATGGATTTTGCTGTACAGTGCTGTTTGGCATGTCGTTGAATAGCCAGCTCTTTGGTGTACTTGTTCTGAGCCTGCGGGCTAGGATTTGAGTTGAGCAGTGCCCCCAAAAAGGACATGGGGACACTGCTGAGGCCACAGGTCATCTACAAGATCACAACTCAGGGGGCGAAATCGAGTGCTAGATGCTCCCGCTGTAGCTCATCAAAACTGACGGCACTTTTTTCCAGGTTTTCCCGGCGCAGCTGGTCGAAGTCAACCGCGTTAGATTTGTCCAGGTTCTCGCGACGGACGCGATCGAAATTGACAGCATCTTTGTCGAGGTTTTCCCGGCGCAGTTGATCGAAGTCAACTGCATAGGCTACAGGAACAATAGCGATCGCAGCCACAGAGGCCGCCAGTATAGATAGTGCAAAACGTTTCATAGATTTGACTCCTAGGGGGTTAGTAAATCAACTCAGATGTGGGTATCAAACTGAGTCATCTATCAGGTTGGTTCCACCCTAAGGGACAAGGCGTTACTAAAGCGTTCCAAGGCGTTCCAGGAGCGTTCTATTGCAGCAGGGCTTGGTAAATCTGCTGGGTGGCAGCACTGGGGTCGATGCCCAACTCATCCTGCAAGACCTGCATGCACTGGTGATAGATCTGAATGGCCGTGGCGCGATCGCCATTCTGCCAGTGAAGCTGCATCAGCGCTTGGTAGGTCGATTCGCGCAGGGGGTCGGTTTGCAGCAGCAGCTGGCCGTAGCGAATAGCCTGGGGGTACTGCTGCTGCTGCTGGAGCAAATCAATCAGCCGATTTAGTGCCTCCAGGTAGCGCTGATGGAGGCGTTCTCGAGCCTGGGTTAGCCATTCGTAGTCTAGTTGGGGCAGTAGGGCACCCGTGTAGTAGGCGATCGCCGCTGCGATGTCGTGCTGTTGATTAGCCTGATCGTCGGTAGCTTCGGCCTCGGCGTGATTTAGGGCGGCTTCAAAGGCCGCCACATCGAGGCTGAAGTTAGCCCCTGGTCTCCACTGCACCAGCTGAGCCTCAATGTGCAAAAACGAGTCTGGCTCAGGCAGTGCCTGCCGCAGGTTGTAGAGATCTTTACGTAGGGCCGTGCGGGCCTGGGCCTCACCCATATCTGGGTAGAGAGAGTAGACCATTTGCTGGCGGCGGTGGGGGCTATGGGGATGGAGCACCAGGTAGGCCAGCAGGGCCTGCCATCGCTCATTCGTGACAGCCACAGCCTCGCCTTCGTAGCGAAGGCTAAAGCCATTAAAGAGCTGTATTTGTAGACTGGGCACCGGGAGACCGAGGTCTGGGGCAATTCCACTCACCTCTGGCGGCTTTGGGGTCAAGGCCGCGCCGATCATTGAGGACGCCGTGACAGGCCCTCTCCAGCCCAGGGTGGGGTCGTAGCCGGTGAGGTGGCTTGGAAAGTTTGCAGCAGTCTCCCTTACTGAGTCGGCTCCTAGGGGTTGGCCTGAGGCAGCAGGCGGCTTAGGGAGTAGCTCAAGGGGGGAGGCGTAATCGATGGCCCCTAATTCTTTGAGCACCGCCAGCTGACCGGTGGTAAGCCCCTGCACGCCGGTAATAGTCATGCCTTCGTAGGGGCGCTCGGGCTGGAGCGATCGCACGTCTTCACCCTTGGCGCAGTGCCAGAGTTTGATCGTGCCGTCGTTGCTGCTGCTGGCCAGCGTTTGACCGTCGGCACTGAAGGCGATGGACTGCACCTGGTTGGTATGGCCGTTCAGGGTGCGGAGCAACGTGCCAGTTTCGAGGTGCCAGAGTTTGATCGTAGAGTCGCCGCTGGCGCTGGCCAGAATCGGCTCTACCGGGCTAAAGGTAACTGATTGAACCTGGCTGCGGTGGCCCCTGAAGATTTGCAATAGTTCGCCGCTGGCACTATCCCACAGGCGAATGGTCTGGTCGGCACTGCCGCTGGCCAACCACTGGCCGTTGGGGTGCCAGGCCACGCTAAGCAACCACTTGTCGTGGCCCTGCAACAGCCGAATCTGCTGACCCGTCTCGGTATCCCACAGCCGCAGGGTTTCATCATCCCCGGCACTGGCTAACAGGGGCTGCACTGGGTTCCAGGCCACCGAGCGAATCTTATTTGTGTGGCCCGAAATAACCCGCAGGCACTGACCGGTCTCCACCTGCCACAGACGAATGGTGTAGTCGGCACTACCGCTGGCCAGCCGTTGGCCGGTAGGCTCCCAGGCCAGAGACCGCACAGAATCGGTGTGCCCCCGCAGGATTTGGCTGGTTCTTTCTCGCTGGGGCTGGGCGATTTCACTCAGATCCCACAGGCGAATGGTTTTATCGGTGCTGCTGCTGGCCAAGGTGCGGCCAGCGGGGCTGAACCGGGTAGCGCGCACCCAAAGACGGTGGCCCGCCAGCGTAGCCAGAGTTTCCCCGGTTTGCTGGTGCCAAAGGCGCACCATGCCGTCTAGGCTGCCGCTCACCAGCCAGGGCTGATGGGGGTGAAAGGCCACCGAAAAGATCTGGTTGGTAAAGCCGCGCAGAGTTTTGAGGCACTGGCCGGTCTGCACATCCCAAAATTTGAGGGTTTGGTCGTCTCCCCCGCTGGCCAACTGCTGATGGTTAAAGGCCAAGGCCCATACCCAGTCGTGGTGGTCTCGCAGAGTGCGCAGACAGGTGCCCGATGGTATCTGCCAAAGTTTGATCGTCTGACCAGCGCTGCTGCTGGCCAACAGATCGCCATCGGCGCTGAAATCCACGGCAAGAACAGGG
>CAYUBC010000473.1:0-3642 GCA_964442885.1 uncultured bacterium
ACGCAGCGGCGGCTACATCAGCCTGATGACGCGCCGCCGGGGGGTGAGTAGCTAGTAATAGGCGATAACGCGCCAAAACCGGGTTTCTGGGTGGGTGACAGGCTAATTCTGAATTCCCACCAGAAACCTGGTTTCTGGGACGCTGGTACGATCAGGCAAAGTCCCAAAGTTCTGTGCCCCATTGGCGATGGATAGCAGACTCTCCCAAGCCAGAGCCCTGACTACACCTATCGGTTGTCAACTCAGCCTTAGGCGACTTCTGAAAAAGAGTTTCCCCAATGGTGGGCACTACTTACCCTACAGCGGCTACACCTATCGGTTGTCAACTTAGCCTTAACTATCGCCCAGGAGTTGGTTCAACCGCTGCACGTCGGCATCTTGCTGGCGCTGCCAGAGGTGCAGGTAAGTGCTGACAATCGTGTTTGCAGCCTGGTCTTCTACGGCCTCGGCCTGGTCGCGGGAGTCATGGCTTTCGTAGATAGCTGGATACGCCTGGGGTTGCAGCACAGTATTCACTACATCTTGAAAAAGCTGGGCATCCAGGCCAGATGTCGAGGCTGATGCCGCCAAAATGGCAGTAATTTGCCGTTGAGCTTTATGGCGAATGAAGAGGCGAACAGGGTAAACAGTTGAAGTAGGCTGCATAAACAAACTCAAAACGGGAACAAAAATTCAGCCAGGTCGGGTTTTCCACCCGCCAGGCCAAGCTTAAGAAGAGACTATAGGATATCCCGTACTTTATAAACCTATTAAGAAGCCGTCCTCCACCCCAGGGCTGATCCTGTGATTAACCGATGGCATCTGGGTCAATGCCTTGCGCCCTGAGTAACGCGGCTAAGCGCTCGGCCCGTTGTTCGGCCTGGTCGGCTCGCTGCCGTTCTTGCTCCACTTCAGTCAAAATCCAGTTGCGGTTTCGGTCAAACCAGCGCAGCCAGGGTGGCACTCAAGAGCTGGGGCTGAAAGTCGTGGTACTCGTTGGGCAAGCCAGGTTCCTGGGGATCTTCGCTGGGCAACTCATACATGGATGGCAGCCCGTTATTGACCTGCCGCCATGGATCAGATTGCCCAAGCACAGGATGAGAGGTTGCCATCGTCAATACCGCTTCAATACCGCTCAACGTCAGGGAACGCTGCCATCTGGCTACGGGCGGCCTCGCCGCAGGTGCGGGGCGTGGGCAGTAGCTTAGTGGGATTGGCTAGCCCGCTGGGGTTAAAGGCTTGCCGCACCCAGGCCATGGTTTCCAGGTCGGTGGCGGAGAACATATCGGGCATGTAGCAGCGCTTGTCGGCCCCAATGCCGTGCTCACCGGAAATACTGCCGCCGACTTTAATGCAGAGCTTAAGGATATCGCCCCCCAGTTCTTCCACCTGTTCAAGCTGGCCGGGGATGGAATTGTTATACAAAATTAGCGGATGCAGATTACCATCCCCCGCGTGGAACACATTGGCCACCCGGTAGCCGTGGTGCTTGCCCAGAGCTTCGATTTCCCTCAGCACGTAGGGAAGCTGGGTACGAGGGATGACGCCATCCTGCACGTAGTAGTCGGGGCTGAGTCTGCCCATGGCCGCAAAGGCCGCCTTGCGCCCTTTCCACAGTCGCAGCCGTTCTTCTGGATCCGTAGCGACGGTTATGCTGCGCGCCCCATTTTGACGGCAGAGGTCAGCGATGCAATTTCCCGTGGCCGCCACTTCCGCCGGTAGGCCATCAATTTCAATTAGCAAAATGGCCGCTGCATCGCGGGGGTAGCAGTTGGTGGCCACCACGTCCTCCACCGCGTTAAGGCTGAAGTTATCCATCATTTCCATGCCCGCCGGGATGATGCCAGCGCTGGTGATGGCTGACACCGCCTCCCCCGCTGCCTCCACCGAGGTAAAGTCGGCCAGCAGCACCTGCACCGACTCCGGCGCTTTCAGGATGCGTAGGGTAATTTCTGTGGCAATGCCCAGGGTGCCTTCGGAGCCCACAAACACGCCACAGAGGTCATAGCCAGGGGTTTCGGCCACGGGGCCGCCCAGGTCAACAATGTTGCCATTGGGCAGCACCACCTTCAGCCCCAGCACGTGGTTCGTCGTCACGCCATATTTGAGGCAGTGTACCCCGCCAGAGTTTTCAGCGACATTGCCGCCCACCGAGCACACCGACTGGCTTGAGGGATCCGGCGCGTAGTAAAACCCGGCCCCGCTGACGGCCTGGGTTACCCAGTTGTTGATTACCCCCGGCTGCACGACTACCCGTTGGTTATCCAGATCCACCTCCAGAATTTGCCGCATGGTGGCAGTGACAATAAGGACGGAATCCTCCAGGGGTAAGGCTCCGCCGGAAAGCCCGGTACCGGCCCCCCTGGCCACAAAGGGCACCTGGAAGCGATCACAAATTTTCACCGCCGCCGCCACTTCCTCGGTGGAGTTAGGCAACACCACCACCGCCGGACGCTGGCGATAGCTGGTCAACCCATCGCACTCGTAGACCAGAATTTCTTCCTTGCGCCGCACCACCTTGTCCGCTCCCAGGGCCACGGTGAAGGCTTCAATGATCGGTGTCCAGTTAATGGTGAGCGGCGTAGCGGTGGCCATAGTTTCCGGTGGGTTGAACTATGGATAATCCTAACCTGAAGGGGAATGGCCTGGGTTAATAGCCTACTGCCTGGCATCAATGGGAAAGGTCAGCGGTGAACGCCCTGGGAAATTACGCGGTAAAATTAGAAAACTCCGTAGCAAAAGTTACTATCAACTCTGCATCCCGGATGTATGAAATTGAATTTACACCTGAAGCCATTCAAGATCTGCGCTCTTTTAGAAAGTTTGAGCAAACCATCATCATTGACGCTATTCAAACCCAGTTACCTTATGAGCCAGCTACAGCAACCAGAAACCGATTTCGACGAAATCCACCAGATATTGCCGAGTGGGAGTTAAGAGTTGGTGTATTTCGAGTGTTCTATAACGTCGATGACCTAGTTCACGTTGTTAGTATTGAGAGAATTGGAGAAAAGCCAAACAATACCGTATTCTTTCGAGGACGGGAGGGCTAAGACATTATGATTTGGACTTACCGCGTATTTCGTGATCATGAAGGGCGCTACTCTATTCGTGAGGTCTTTTATGAGCGAGATAGCACCATTATTGATTACAGCAAAACTCCTGTCGCCCTGGTTGGTGCTTCTATGGAAGAGCTGATACAAATGGCTCAATGGTTTAGGGAAGCCTTTGACTTACCCGTGTTATCCCTAGAAGAAATTGATGCTCAACTAGCCAAGTCACACGCTAAGGAGCCATTGGAGCACAACAGAAGAATCACCTTAGAGCAGGTTATTGCTGAACTAGCTAAGGATGCTGACCCTGTAAGTGAGTCGTCTACGGCTCCAACTCTCCCAAAATCCTAAACCGCATGTGATTCACAGCTAAATCACCAAGCCGCACCTCTGGACTGCCCTCCGGTCGAATCAGTTTCTCAAAGGGAATGCCCTTGCCCATTTCTACATGCCACCAGGGCAGGCCCATGAAAAAGCGGGTGGGGTAGGGGCCACCGTCTTGAATATCATCGGGGTTGGACTCCATGGGCACCCAGCCAAAACCCGCGCCCACCCGCAGCAGCCAGGCCGCGTCGTCCACCCGCATCAACACCGGGGGTACGCCCGACCA
>CAYUBC010000474.1:0-3638 GCA_964442885.1 uncultured bacterium
GGGTTGTTTACGTCGTGGGCCGGGTGGGTGGTGATGTTAGCCCAACCCGCCCGGCCCATCAGGGTAGGCGGTAGCTGGCTACTCGCACCACAAGATCACCATTGTTAGGGTCGTGGTTGAATACAAAGCTGCCCGCCTTTGTTTCGTGGCCAGAGAGAAAGTCAATTTGTTGTTCGCCGGTTTCGTTGTCTTCTCCCTCGGTGTGGAGTTCTGCGGTGACCTGTACGCCATTGGCGATGCGCCCGCCGGTATTGGTAATGGCAAAGGGCACGTAGTAGCGGCCATCGGTAATGCGAACTGCCTCCGAAACGGTGACATTAAAGGCGGGGGGGCGATTTTGGTTAACCTGCCAGTCGTAAAGAATCAGGCTGACCAGGCCAATTAAAACCAGGCTGGCGATCGCAAAGGTTACCCATTCGGCCAGAGAGCGCTCTGTAAACCGGCCAGAGGGCTGTGGCGCTGCGGGTTGGGGCCCTGAGGCGGAATTAGGGGAAGAATTTAAACCATCCATTAAATTAGGATACGCCCTGCGGCTCCTCCAATGGAGGCGGGTAGCCCCAGCACCAGGGTATTGCACAGCCACTCCTGCCAGGGATCGGTCTGGTTAAGCTGCTGAAAGAGCACCAGCATGGTTACGGAAATGACCAGGGCTGCCAGGTAGGCTACCAGCGTTTCGGTTATGGGGCTGAGTAAAAGCCCTCGTTGGGCACGCTCAGTGCGGTCGGTGAACCCCGCCGCAAACACAATGCCGTAGGACAGACCCAGGGAGGCCGCCATAATGAGCAGCAGCCAGAGGGGCGGCAGGGAGGCGGCTATCAGCGGTACTTCTTCCGTTGGGGCAATGCTAAAAGCGATGAGGACGGCCCCAATCACCGTGGCATCGAGATCGACCAGGGCATCGCGCACGCTGGCCAGGGTGGGAGAGGTTAGGCGGCGCGAAAGGGGCGCAGTGGTGCGGCGATCTCGCTGGGGCCGACCCTGGAGCGTAGAACGAGCCAGGGCCACCCCCAGGGCAAAGGGCACCGCTTCAAACACCAGCTTGCCCAACGCCTCTGAGAGTGGTGTTTCTAGCGTAATTCGGCGCAGCACCACCAGGGCCAAAGCCGCGCAAATGACCCCAATGCCGAGCGCCTCCACACTTTCCATAACGGCCTCTAGGGGATGCAGGCTCAGGGTTTGGCGAAAGCCCTCCACCTGGGTGAGCAACCACACCACCAGCAGTGTGATTCCCAGCACTACTAGCAGCCACCAAGCGCCCGTCGCTGAGCCAATTGACCACACCTCCACCGTGTAGAGCAACGGCACCCCAAACAAAAAACCTCCCGCCGCCCCTCTAAGGACAGCCTGGAATTCGAGCCGCCAGATGTTGTTGGGTGAATCGTCAAACATCTCTCTTTTGGTGCTATCCCCCTCCCCCTGATGGGGATAGCGGCGGTTACAACCAACCCTTTATGATCCAAACGTAAACCCATGTAACAAGGAGCCCCATGGCTTACGAACTGCCCCCCCTTCCCTATGCCTACGATGCTCTAGATCCTTACATCTCTAAGAGCACTCTGGAATTTCACCATGATAAACACCATGCGGCCTATGTCAGCAAATATAACGAGGCCGTAAAAGGCACCGACCACGAGAGCCAGCCCATTGAAGCTGTAATTAAGGCCATTGCTGGCGATTCCTCTATGCAAGGGGTTTTCAACAATGCGGCCCAGGCCTGGAACCATACCTTCTACTGGCATTCCATCAAGCCTGGTGGTGGCGGCCTGCCCACGGGGGAACTGGCCAAAAAAATTGACGCTGACTTTGGCAGCTTCGACAAGTTTGTGGAAGCGTTCAAAGCGGCAGGGGCCACTCAGTTTGGTAGCGGCTGGGCCTGGCTGGTGCTGGATGGCGACACCCTGAAAGTCACCAAAACCCTCAATGCTGACAATCCCCTCACCGCTGGTCAGGTGCCTCTGCTGACCATGGATGTGTGGGAGCATGCCTACTATCTGGACTACCAGAACAAGCGCCCTGATTATATTGAGGCGTTTCTGAAGAACTTGGTGAACTGGGACTTTGCTGCCAGCAACTTGGCTGCGGCTTAGGTTCGCGGCTTAGGTTCACTGTCAAGCGTCGTGCTCCGCGACTTCTGAGGGATAGACTTGTGCTATCCCTCTTTTTTACTCTCTGGATTTTGCCACCTTTGCCATGCTGTCTTCAGAGCCAGACTATCCCCATGTGGTGATGTCGTTTACCTACCGTGGTTTTCTGCTGGAGTTAGACCACAGTGAGGAGAATGGGCTGCCCCTATTTTCGGTATGGGCCACCTATGACCAGGGCTATGCGGTGGCGGTGCCGGGTGTCGTGAGCCGCCGGGAAGCCGTTTATAAGGCTAAACTCTGGGTTGATAGACGCCTTGATCAGACGCATGGCTGAGTTCTGCTGAATTCAGAATTCAGGTTATTAACTGAGTTTTTCTGAACTTCAAGTTCAGATATAGGTGCCGAATTTTACAGGATTTTCAAACTTAGGGCTGAAGGCCATAGTAGAACTGAAAAGCTTTTTAAGGCAGTATCTACCATGACCAACAGCTCTCAGCCCTCTGGACTTCCAGTTAAGCTAATTATTGGCTTTTTAGTAGGATATTTGGTGAGTATTGTGTTGCCCGTTTCAAAGATTACCTCAGTGGCTCGAAATATAGTCAATGGGCAGAACACGAGCTCAATCTTAAATTCTTTGCAGGAAAAAGGTGAGGAATTTGAACTAACTTCCGAAATTATTGACATTAAACTTCGGCAGGAAATTCAGGGTTTATTACTGTCAAACTCTCACTTGAATAACCAAATTATTCAGTATGATAATCAGGAAAATTTGTTAAAGGGAGAAGTCGGTAATGTTCACAAGCGCCTCGTGGAAACTGGCGAAGCTCTCACTCAGAAAGAGTATGAAACAGTTCTGATGTCTCAGTGTGTAGTTGATTTATCGGTTGCCATTAACGTCCTTGATAGCTTATCGGATGACATTATGGAGCGTAATGTCACTGGCATTGCAACAGGGCTTGTCGCGTCACCGCAACCTCTTCAACAGGCTGTAACCTCCTGGCGTTTTGGTACCTGTAGCAGTGCGAGTGACCTGGCTGAGTCCTATCAGCAGGCAGGAAAACTTTATCAGAATGGCCAGACTAACCCTTTGTGAGGAAGAAAAATCATGAGGTAAGGTGTGTTTAAAGAACAGCTTCGCTAATGGTGGACAGTGCCCACCCTACAGTATTTTGTGAGGAAGAAAGGCCGTGAGAATAGGTATTTGAGTCTGCAAGCAAATATCTGGAGCCAAAAAAAGGGGATGAAGGTTATTCATCCCCATACACCATGATTATGTCCAACTACCAAACACTACAGTAAATTCCTGCTACCTAAGCTTTAGCGTCGCCAGCTTCAATGGTGGGGGTAGTGCTGCCGTTGCTGAGGCTAATTTTGACTACTTTGTTGCGGGCTTCGACTACTTTGGGCAGGGTCAGGGTCAGCACGCCGCGGCTAAAGGCGGCGGCGACGTTGTCGTTTTGGACGGCATCGGGCAGGTTCACCAGGCGGTGGAAGCTACCGTAGCGAGCATCGTCGTACAGAAGCTTGGCACCGTCGGCCAGTTCGGGCTGTTGG
>CAYUBC010000475.1:0-1934 GCA_964442885.1 uncultured bacterium
CAATACCAGCGTGAGTACCAGCCGCCAGATCCAGGTGGGGGGTACTGGCGAGGTGCGCCAGGTGCGCCAGAGCCGCCATCAGATTCAACCGGGGTCAGCCAACGCCGACAACCCGGCGCAGGGGCCGACCGTAGCCGTACCCGTGGACGTGCAGGTAGATGTCTATAATCCTGCTGAGCGCTTGCGCTCTCGTTAGCCTGGGGTTTTGTTAGCGCCGAATTCTGGAGTTTTGCCTTGGCTGAAGCTAACCGTTCTGGCTCGGCTCGGTTAGCTTCACAGCCGAAGCGGGCTTCCTCTCGGAACCCGGTTGCTACCATAGGCGTCAAGGGCAGCAAGTTCCTTCCCGCCTGAGCTTAGCCCAGTCTATGCCTTCAGGGCTCCTCACTGCACTGTCCTTAACCTGGAAGTCGTAATCATGTTCAACCCGTCTGCTCTCGGCGTTGCGCTGCTTGTTTTGCTGGCTACCACGACCATGGTGGGCTCCTCATCAAACGGCAACCGTGGTTTTCAGGTAGCCCATCAGTCCTTGGGTTTGTTGATTTCTGATAGCAGTGCTGATCATATGATGGGATCCTACCAACGGCAGACCAATACCATTAGTCTGCGCCGCAACCGGCTGAATGAGCCCCACCGACTGACGATTAGCACAGAACCAGGAGTAACCCTGCGCGGCACCATTACCATTAACGGCGCTACGCAGCAGTCCCTAGCCCTAGACCAAATCTCCGGCAGTGTGGATTTGAGCCCTTACCTGGCTCAGGCGATCACGGATGTAGTGATTGTGGGCACCTATGAACCTGCCGCTGCCTCTGTCACGGTGACCTTTGATGGGCCTGACACCAGGGTTCAGCAACAGGCCGGAGGTACCGGGCGAGTTAACTATCAGTTAAATTTGGTTGTCGATTAGGGAAGTAGAGCTAGTATTGGCCGTAAGGGTGACGGCTGCCTGGGGCAGTCTATAGTTGTTTGATTTGCACCCTAGCTTAAGTGACCCGGTAGCAATGGATAGATGGACGAGTAGCACCAGTTGGCGCTGGCTAACCTGTGGGTTCGTTAGTCTTGGGTTTGTCAGTCTGACGATGGCCACGCTGGGTGGGGTAGCCGTTGCTCAACCGTCGCAGCCACTGGATCCTACGGATAAACAGCCTCCCGTGGTCATCCCTCAGCCAACGGCTCCCCGGCCACCGGATCCTGCCTCGCAACCCTTGCCCCCTGCCGTTAGTGATGCTGAATTTGCCGCCTACCGCCTGGGGCCGGGGGACGGCATTTTTGTTGGGGTGCAGCGTTTCCCCGACCTCAGCTTTCAGGCCACTCTCGATATTGAGGGCAACGTTGTGTTGCCCCTGGCGGGCACCCTCAACCTCGATGGCGTCACCCTGGAGCAGGCCCGCACTACCATCACCCAGATCTACAACCAGTACGTAATTGACCCGGAGGTGTCCGTCACCCTGACGGCCCAGCGCCCTGTGGAGGTCACCATTGTGGGAGAAGTGCCGCGTCCAGGCTTCTACCCCTTGCAGGCTCCCCAACTCTCGGTAGCGTTGGTGACGGCGGGAGGCGCAACGGCCCTGGCTGACCTGCGGGGGATTCGGGTGCAGCGAACACACCCCAACGGCGAAATCCTGGAGCGCACGGTGGATCTCTTCACCCCCCTGCGGCTGGGCCAACCAATTCCCGACGTGCGACTGCAAAGCGGCGATGTGATCACCATTCCCCAGCTTGACCCGGCTCGGTTGGATGAATACGACCGCAACCTGGTGGCCAACTCCACCCTGGCCCAACCGGAGATGGTGGTGCGCATCCTTAACCGGGCCTCTGGCTCCAGGGGTATAGAAGCGCGTTTTGGGGCTATTGTTCTGCCCAACGGCAGCCGCTTTTTAGATGCCCTGGCCCAGGCGGGGGTCAACCCTGACCTGGCCGCCTACAACCGCATT
>CAYUBC010000475.1:1944-3631 GCA_964442885.1 uncultured bacterium
CAGAATATCCCCCTCCAGGAAAACGATGTGATTGTGGTAGACCGCAACCTGCTGGCCAGGGTCACCTATGGTCTGAATGCCTTTACCCAGCCCTTCCGCGATGTGCTGGGGTTCTTGCTATTTTTCGATTCGCTCACCGAAGCCGCTGATTCTCTGTTCAGACCCTAGGTCGGTGATTTTGAGACGAGTTGGGTAAATTTACACCGTCCCTCGATTTCCATTGCTCTTTGCCCCGTCGCCCCCAATGCCCTCTCCCCTTCTCAGCCGCTATCTGCTCGCCCTCAACCGCTACCAATGGCCCGCCCTGGCCACAGGCTTAGGGGTTTTGGGGCTATCGACGATAGTTGCCCTGCAACCGCCGCCACCACCGCTCTACCGGGCTGAGGGCACCCTGGTTTTGAATGCCCCGGTGGTAGCGCTAACCGCTACGGGGACTGAGGTGCAGCAGCGGGGTCAGGGGATTATTTCCGAGGAATTTCTGCTGGCGGATGTGCTGCTGGAGCAGGTATCCCAGGAATTGGCCAGACAGGGGATTGACCTGTCTCCCGAAGCACTGCGAGAGGCCACAACGGTGAAGCTGGAGGGTACTGAGGAAGAAAACCAGGTACAGCGCGTCACGGTGGTGTTTAAGGGAGCCGACTCAGAGCCGACTCAGGCAATTGCCAACCTGCTGGTTGAGGCCATGGTAGAACTCAGCCGGGTGACCAATCGGGCCCGGCTGCGGGCCATCATCACCGCCCTGGATGAACGCCTACCCGACGCAGAGCTAGCCCTGCGGGAGGCGGAGCAGACCCTAGAAGCCTACGATCGTCTAGAAGGGCCAGCCATTCAGGCGGCTTTGGATGGCAGTTTGCTGGGGGCAATTTCCGGCGGGCAGCAGCAGCAGCGCCAGAACCAACTGGTGCTGGCCGGGCTGGAGTCTCAAATCCAGAGTTTGCAGCGGCAACTGGGGCTAACGCCAGGGCAGGCGTTGACCTCCTCAGCTCTGAGTGCCGACCCAATCATTGCCCAACTGCGGGCCCAGATTCTGGAGACGGAAACTCAGCTCAAGCTGCAATCGGCTAATCTGCGAGAAGCCCATCCCACCATTCAAGAGCTGCAAAAGAACCTGGCCGCCTACAACACCCTGCTGGCGGAGCGGGCCGCCGAGGTGATTGGTGGCGGCGACCTGGCGGCTTTGCCCAGCGTCAGCCAGGTACGCCAGAACAGCACCCTAGACCCGGCCCGGGCCGCCCTGGCTAACCAGCTCGTGGTGTTAACTAACGAGCGAGATGCCCTGCTGCGGCAACAGCAAATTTTGGCCCAGGCCGATGGACAACTGCGCCAGCAGTACGCCAGCCTGCCGAACAAGCAGCTAGAGCGCGATCGCCTGGCCCAGCAGGTGGCCCGTAACCAGGCCCTCTACGACCAGATTCAGGTGCGGCGCATTGATGCTGAAGCCGCCGAAGCCGAGACCGTTAGCAGTTTGATTGTGGCTCAGCCGCCGGTCACTACCCTGGTTGAGGAACGGGTCACCAACCCTGCCCTGGTCATTGCTCTGGGGGGGCTGTTGGGGACAATTGCGGCAGGGGCCGTCGTCTTTCTGCTGGATATGCTGGATGGCACCCTCCGCACCGCCCGCGATCTGGAGACCCTGCTGGAGGAGCAAGAGGTGCCGGTGCTGGGTTTGATGCCAACCCTGGCGATC
>CAYUBC010000476.1:0-3610 GCA_964442885.1 uncultured bacterium
CATTATCGTTGGCCCCAACAACGGCTTCGCGGGTGATCTAACCTTTGAACAGTTTGCTCAGATGTTTTTCGGGGAGATTAACAACTGGTCTCAGGTCGGCGGCTCATCTCAGCCGGTGCGCTTTGTAGACCGTCCTGACTACAGCGATACCCGCCGTGCCCTGAGTCAATATACAGTGTTTGCTGGTCGCCCCTTTGAGCCTGGCGCTGCCGTTGACCCAGTGGCCGAAGATACCACAGATGATGTGGTTGAGGCCCTGGGTAACGATGGTATTGGCTATGCGGTTGCTTCTCAGGTACTAGGCCGCAACGACGTGCGGATTTTGGCCATGCACCAAACCCTGCCCGACGATCCCCGCTACCCCTACTCCCAACCCCGCTTCTACGTTTACAACAGCCGCAACCCCAGCCCAGAAGCCCTGGCTTTACTGGGCTTCGTCACCACTGCACCGGGGCAGGAAGTCATTCAAGAGGCCACGGCAGCAACCACCGCTACCCCAAGTCCTGCCGCTACCCCAAGTCCTGCCGCTACCCCAAGTCCTGCCGCTACCGTAGAGCCAGCGGTCACCCCTGAACCCGCCGCTACCCCAGAGCCCGCCGCCGGGGCCACAGCCGACCAGGACACTGCCCTGGTGCCCCCAGACACTGATGCTGCCCCTGGTCAGCGCGGTCGATTTCCCTGGTGGCTGCTGTTGATTCCAATTTTGGGTGGGCTACTCTGGTGGCTTCTAAAGAGCAAGGGCGGCGCGCCGGTGGCGGCTCCCCTGGTGCCTGCCGCTGTACCCGATGAGGCCAGCCGGATTATTTTGACGCCCCGCAACTGCCGTCGTGCCTATGCCTACTGGGAAGTGCCCGATCAGCATCGGGCCAGGGAGCGCGATCGCGGCGGCCGCGACCTGATGCTACGCCTCTACGACGTTACTGATCGCGATCTGGATCGGCACCCTCCCGTTCGCATTGAGCAATACAGCGTTACCGAGAATCAGCAAGATCTGCACGTGCCTATTCCCGTAGACGACCGGGATTACATGGTGGAACTGGGCTACGTCACCGGTGAAGACCACTGGCTCCCCCTGGCGAAGTCTGACCCCGTGCGGGTACCCGCCTGCCCGGTCGGTGACACGGTAGTGGAGCAAGGGATGGGCGGCTTAGCCGTACCTGGTGCCGCCCTGGCTGGTGGAGCCGCCCTAGCTGGAGCGGCGGCAGGCGTGGGGCTGTTAGGCCGTGACACCAAGCCCGACCTTGGCCTTGCGCCTAGCCGCATTGTCCTGACTCCGCGCACCAGCGAAAAAGCCTATGCTTACTGGGAAGTGCCCGACGCCGCTAAGACCGCTGCTAAGGCGGAGGGGGGGGGCCACCATCAGCTTAGGCTCTACGACACTACCGATATCAACCTGGATCAGCAACCGGCCCACAGCGTTCTGGTCTACGACGTGGATGAGGCTGATCAGGATCGCTTCGTGCCCATTCCCCAACCGGAGCGGGATTATGTGGCTGAAATTGGCTACGCCACCGCCAATGGCGACTGGCTGGGCCTTGCTCAGTCGGAGCCGGTGCGGGTGCCTGCCAACTGGCGGCCCGACCTAACCCCATCAGGCTTGGGAGCCGCCGGGCTTGGAGCTGCTGCCCTGGGTGTGACTGCCGGTGCTGCCCTGGATGGCCCAGCTACAGACCCCGACCCTGAAACTAGAGAGGCGGTGTCTGACGCACTCGCAATGGAAACTCCAGCGACTACCCCTGGCGAGCTGGGTGATGTATCTGTGGCCGCTGGCCTGTCGGTGCCTGGCGTTGGCGATCTGGCTGCCTCCTCAATCTCCGCTGATGCTGCTGTACCGGCCACTGGCAACCTGGATGAGGTGTCTATACCAACCGAGGCAGGCTTTGGCGCTGTACCGGTTGGCGTAGCAGGGGCTGCCGTCGCTGGTGCTGCGCCAACCGTGTCAATGCCTGCCGCAGGACAGTGCGCTATTCAAACGCTGACTCTCCATAGTCGTCACCATGCTGTGCTGCTGGATGAGGGGCAGATGCAGCACCTGCAAGAACACATTGCGGTTGCCTATTCGCTGGATCCAGGTTCCTACATCGTCCGCCTTAAGGAAGGGGCGTTTAGTTATGGGGATCCCAATCAGCCAGGGGAACCGCTGGTGCTGCTGTGGATTTATGGCGGCAAGGTAACGAACCTGAAAACGGACGTTTCGGTCAACGCTACCTGGTCTACCCTCAACGGCTACGCCGATACCCTCTCCCTGGAGGTGGATGAACCGGCTCAGCTCAGGGCGTTCTTTATTGACACGTTCCCAGAGAATAACCTGGGTGAGGTGGTGCTGTCGGTGGTGCGGCTTTAGCCTCAGCTTGGGTAAGGCTGAAGCTAAAGCGCCCTAGTCGCGCCCCCCCTGGCCTTGGAGCAAAAACCCCAGTGCTTCCTCAAAGGGCAGGGGCGGGCTAAATAAGTAGCCTTGCCCAATGGCGCAGCCCATCTTTTGCAACATCAACTGTTGCTCTGGGGTTTCAATGCCTTCGGCTACCGTTGGCAGCCGGAATTTTTTTAGCAATATCAATAATTGAACTGACCAGTATTCTGGCTCGCTCACTACTGCAAATTTTTTGGATAAAGGATTGGTCGATCTTTAAACTATCGATCTCGCAGCGCTCCAGGTAATTAAGGCTAGAGTAACCAGTGCCAAAATCATCCAAGGATACCTCAAAGCCCGCTGCACGACATTGGCCAATTGCCTCAATAGCATCTACTTGAGCCAGGAAAATTCTCTCCGTTACCTCAAGCTTAATTTGTTGAGGATTAATGCGATAGCGACGGGTCAACGCCATGAGTTGATCAAAAAAATCTGGTTCTTGGAACTGACGCACCGAGATGTTGACGCTGATAAACAAATTGGTTTTGTAATGGTGCAGGCGCTCAACTGCCGCTTGAAAGAGATGCAAATCTAAGCAAGCGCGTTCTAACATCCATGCCCCAATGGGCAGAATTAATGACGTTTCTTCAGCCAACGCAATAAACTGTTGCGGCGATACAATACCCCTGGTCGGAGAATGCCAGCGTAGTAAAGACTCAAAACCAATAACATCTTTTGTATTTAGATCAAATAGCGGTTGGTAATAGGGCTGGAGTTCATTCTTAAGAACTGCATTTTGAAGGTCAGACTCTAGCTTAATATCCTCAAGAATCTTGTCGTATTGGGGATTCCTAACGTAGGCTTTCTCCGTAATGGCTAGACTGGGCAGCGCGATATGGGAGGTATTTAAGATAGTTCTAAAGTAGCTGTTATAGGCTCGATTACGATGAAGTGACATCGAGATTAATAGCTTAACCAGCGGTGTTGATGACTCAATTCGCTCGGCAATTTGAGTGGCCGACACTACCATACAGCGACAATGACACACGGCCCTGGCTGAGGCTGATCTAGGGAAAGCATCAATCAGACCCATTTCACCAAAAATATCACCGGGGCCGAGTACATTAAGTTGAATCGCTTCAGTGCCAGAGCCGACAAAAATTTCCACTAAGCCAGACTCAATAATATAAGCCTTGTCAGCAGAACTACCTTCAGTAAAAATAGTTTCTCCGGGCTTAAATATTCTGACATTGCAACTGG
>CAYUBC010000477.1:0-239 GCA_964442885.1 uncultured bacterium
CATGGCCAGCCCGGTTTTTCCCATGGTGCTCTGCGTGCCTTCGTGCATCAGCAGGGCAATCCGGCTATCAGGCGCTAGGTACATAGTTGAGTCCAAGTCCAGGGTGAGCGTTAGGCAGAAGGCGACCGTCCACAAGGGATAGCCCGTTGAAGGGATCGTCAATCAGGTTGAGGTGGCTATCCAAATCCAGGTAATCGGCCAGGGGCGACAACTGAGCCATGGCTCCATTGGCCAGGCTG
>CAYUBC010000477.1:249-3583 GCA_964442885.1 uncultured bacterium
GCCAAACATCACCCTCAGGCCACAGGCGCGAGCGGTGTGAATCATCCGCAGGGCTTCGGTTAGCCCACCGGCCTTCATCAGCTTAATATTAATCCCATCTACTAACGGGGCCAGGCGAGGGATGTCCTGGCTATGGAAGCAGCTTTCGTCCACAAAAATAGGTACGGGAGATTGGCTGCGCAGGTGCTCTAACGCCTGATCTTGATCAACCGGCAGGGGTTGCTCCAGGTGGGTAACGCGGCGATCGCTTAGCCAATGCGCCATATCAATGGCCTCTTGCAGACTCCAGCCGCCGTTGGCGTCTACGCTCAGGCTAACGGTGGCTGGGGTTTGGTCATAAATGGCCTGGAACATGGCTCGATCAGCCTCAATACCGGCGGAACTACCCAGCTTGACCTTAACGGCACGGGCGGCAGTTTGCTGTAGCCAATCCTGCAATCGTTGCTGGGCCGCCGCTGGGGAGGTGATACCAATGGTCACCGAGGTGGGCTGAATTTGGGCCAGGTCTAGTCCTAATAGCCGCCAGATGGGTTGCTGCGTCTGCTTACCCCACCAATCCCACAGGGCTACATCCAGGGCTGCGCGGGTAGCAGACTGAAGGGATAGTTTCGCGACACAGGCTTCAATGGCCTGTCGTTGGGAGGGATGGAAGGGCGCTAGAGCCGTCTGCAACCGGGCGATATCCTCCACCAGGTGGGCTAGGGTTTGCCGATGGCTACCAATGGAAAAGGGAGCCGCCTCGCCCCAACCTTCCAGTCCTTCAGCGTTGACTTGCAGCCAGAGATTAGTAGACTCCGCCGTAGTGCCACGACTGATGGTGAGCGGTACCCGCTTATGCACGGTAAACGGTTGATAGGAAATTTCCATGCTTAAATTTCCGTACTTGATTGCGTTGCGCTAACGTCACCATTTCAGCCTGGGTCCAACCCGATGGTTGGCTAGACTCCTCACTCTAGGAGCTTGGCTAACGCCTCCGTAGCGGCCTCTTTCTGGGCGGCTTTTTTACTGCGGCCATACCCTTCTCCATAGAGGGTTTTATTCACATAAACCCTGGATCTGTATTCTGGATCATGGTCTGGGCCGGCCACTTTTTTGGTGATGTATTCGGGTGGAGTCGTTATTCCTTTAGCGTGGAAAAACTCCTGAAGCTGGTTTTTGGCGTCTATGGTTGAACGAGCCAGGAAAATATCTTCAGGAACTGAATCAAACAGGTCTTCTAGCAGGGGAAGAAGTTTTTCCAGGGAGCCATTGCGGTCTAAATAATACGCCCCTACCACGGCCTCAAAGGTGCTGCTCAGCAGGTTGGGATTGTTAACCCCTCCTTCTTTGATAGCCCCTTGACCGAGGCGCATTTTGCGATCCAAGCCTACTTCAAGGGCAAATTTAGCCAGCTGACTTTCGTCAACCAGGGCAGAGCGCCGACGGGTCATTTCATCTTCCTGCATAGCCGGATAAAGCTGATACAGGTATTGCCCGCTCACAAAGTTGAGAATGGCATCCCCCAGAAACTCTAATCGCTCATTGTGGGGAGTGCCAGGGTTCTCATGTACGTAGGAGCGGTGGGTGAGCGCTTGCTGTAATAGGGTTTTGTCGTTAAACCTGAGTAACGAGTGCATTATCGGGTCTAGAGTTTAGAGAGCTTTAACTCCCCAGTACACACAGGTTCTGGGAAAGAAAAGTAGTGTAGCAATTCAGGATGAATTTCGCCAAACTCTCCGGCAGGTTGATCGGCAATGAGCACCGTAGCCGCGCGCCCAGGGATGTAGTAAGGCCTGTGGCCTTCTACCAGTGTGTAGCTCATGCCCAGGGCCTTGAGCATGGTTTGCATATAGGCTTTGGCCGTAGAAAATGAGGCCCGTGCATCCAGGCTGGCAAAGCCCCAACGGTAGCTTTGGTCAACCATGCCCGCCGGGCTAAGCTGAAGCACTTCCCCAGTTTCATAAATATTAATGGGCTTGGGTGTGTTGATATTGCGGCTGAGGATATCAAGCAACCCGGCTTGCAGCGTAGGGCGGGTAGCGCTAAAACTACGACTCTTGGCATTGCTGGTTTGCACATAGTCCTGGGAGAACAGGGCCAGAATATCCGGGTCGGTCAGAATATAGCTCTTCACCTCCATCAGCCCCATGCGCTGGGCCAGATCGCTGACCTGAAAGACAAATTGCTGGAGTGAGTCAGCCTCTCCGAGATGAAACTTGACCGTCAGCGGTTCGGCTTGAAAGGAGTCAATACCGAGGGCAACCAGCAAATCGCCGGCAATATCGACCTCGCTCAAAATATCCGTGCGATAGGTCGGCACATAAACGATATTGGTGCCGCTCACCTCTAGATCCATCCGGGCTAGCACCTGACCGAGGCTGGTTTTAGGGATAGCTGTGCCCATGATTTCATTCAAAAAACGGGCTGAAAATTCCACAGGCCGCCGTTCCAAACTGGGAGTCGTCAAACTGCCCTGAGGGGTTTGGATGGTGACGGTTTGAACCTCTGCCCCAGTATCTAAAAAGTTGTGGGCCAGAATGTTAGCGGTTTCCAGTACGGTTTGTTCTAAAATGCCGGTGACATCAATCAAGAGGTTGCGCGTGCTGCCGGTAATTTCGCCTACTCCTGCGGCATTAATAATCGGCGGGAGAGAAAGCACGGTGTCCCTGGCATCTTTAAGCACGGGGGTAAGGTCGTTAACTGGCAAGGTGTGCCCATAAAGGTGCCCGGCAGGATGTTCAGCTAAAATTTGCCGAGCCGTCATTAATTGGCTGCTATTCAACGGCACCAGGGTCAGGGTGTCCTTCGGTTCAGCCGTATAGGTGACTGGGCCAGTAATCTGATCTAAATCGTAAACGCCAATGGCAATCTTCTTTCGCTGACGCCCAAAGGTTTGCGTTACTTTTTCCTGGAACTGAATTAATACCTCCAGCCCTCCGTCGGCTAAGTGAGCATTTTTAACCACTAGCGCCGCCAGATAGGGACGCAACGGCAGCACCGGAGGTAGCACTGTGACCGTTAGCCCAGACGCGGCCAGGCAATCCGGCAGGCAGCGGGGCTGGCCATTGTAAATGTTAATGGCTCGGGTAAACCCCTCTGCGGCTAGCAAATCGGGCCGCTCAGCGGTAACTTCTACGTCTAGCTCTAACGCCTTGAGGGTGGCATCTAACCCATAGTCAAAGGCCTGTTGCTCAAGCTGAGCGGGGGAGGTATGGGTGAGCCGTTGGAGATAGGCCAGGGGAAAGGCAACCGTAGGCATGGGTAGCGGAGGGCAGAATCAGGGTTGCTTCAATGCTAGGACAAGGGTGCGCTAAACACCAATTCCCGTTACATTAGAAGATGGCGAGATTAGTAC
>CAYUBC010000478.1:0-596 GCA_964442885.1 uncultured bacterium
TGATGTTTTGCAGCGCCGCTGGCAGCAGGCCCACCGCCGAAAGTTCTGAGGTGCGGCCCCCCACCCAGTCGCGCATGGGGAAGGTGGCCAGCCAGCCCTCCTGTAGGGCCTGGGCCTCTAGCTGGCTGCCCCGCCCGGTAACGGCCACCGCGTGCTTGGGAAAGTGCAGCCCCCTGGCCTCAAACTGGCCTCGTACTTCTAGCATGCCGTTGCGGGTTTCAGGCGTGCCGCCCGATTTAGACGTGACAATTACCAGGGTAGTGGGCAGGCGATCCTCCAGCCGGGCCAGGCTGCGGTCAATGCCCTCTGGGTCGGTATTGTCGATGAAGTGAATAGCTAAGGGCGGAAAGTCTGGCCCCAGGGCCTGGGCTACAAACTGTGGCCCCAGGGCCGAGCCACCAATGCCAATGGAGAGGATATCGGTAAAATGCTCCTGGCCAGGCGGGTAAATGCCGCCCGTCCGGATTTGGCTGGCAAATTGTTCAATTTTTACCAGGGTGTCGAGAATGTCCTGCCTGAGTTCTGGGGTGGGAGCCAGATCAGGGTCGCGCAGCCAGTAGTGGCCGACCATGCGGTTTTCGTCGGGGTTGGCAATG
>CAYUBC010000478.1:606-1348 GCA_964442885.1 uncultured bacterium
TTGGCAAAGCGCGGCTGCATCTGGGCAATGAAGCCCTGATCAAAGCCCATGCGACTAACATCCAGGTAAAAGCCCAACCCTTCGTGGTAGTAGAGCCAGTCCTTATAGCGTTGCCAGAGAACCGCTGCGGTCATCCCCTTCCTCCTCCACTTAGCCGATGCATCACTAGTGTACTGAAGTGCAGTGTAGGATAGGACGGCCTCCCAAACACAAAGGGGCGCTAAACATACCGTTGCAGGTTGGCAAGCAGAGATAAAGTCTGACCAGCTCCTTAGGAGTTTGCCTTAGCCGCCCGCAGCCGGGTAGACAAACTGCGGATCACCTCCAGGGCAAATAGCGGCGTTTCCTGCACCAGGAATTTAAAGTGCGCCTCGTTGACAGCGGCCAGCTTGCAGTCGGTCTTAGCAATAGCGGTAGAGGCCCGAGTGGGGGGAATTTGCACCAGCGCTCCTTCCCCAAACACGTCGCCAGCGGCAATGGTTTCAAACACGTTGCCATTCACGACCAGCTCAACCTCCCCCTCGATGACGCCGTACATCACATCGCCCGTAGTCCCTACCTCAAAAATGGTGTCACCCGCCTGAACGGTCTGGACATCCGGAGCCTTCATGAACAGCTCGATTACCTGAGTGGGTTGCAGCATAGTTGGGTTACCTCTCAACAGCAAAGACAGAGTCATTCTATAGCGGCTCTGGGTAAGGCAGGTTTAACCTCTCCTTAAGCGCTCACTCCGGGCGATATG
>CAYUBC010000478.1:1358-3580 GCA_964442885.1 uncultured bacterium
AGGGGAAAGCCAGGCCGGATTACCTCAGTTTTTTGGGAGTTTAGCGTCAGATCCCCTCGCTAAGGTGGCTCTGTTCCTTAAAATTGCTCTTGAGGGAAGAAAAATGTAGTCGCCCTCTTTCCTGATTCCATCCATACTTTTGAGGTATCTCAATGGCCAGCAAAGATCAAATCAAGCAGCATATTGCTCTCACCACTAAAATTAAGTTCGACAATATCCCCACCCTTAAGGGAGACGACTCCAAGAAAATGAAGATTATGGAGCATGTTAAGAAGAGTCTCGGTTAGTTTTCTAAACCCGACGGGTGCGGTTGACTAGGTCTGGGCTAAGGGTCGTCTAAGACGGCAAACCGCCTCAGTTGCAGGGTGAACACCGATCCTGCCCTGGGGCGATAAATTTCTACAATGCAGTCATTAAAGAAATTGCTAGATTAATCCTTAGCCGGAGACTCTAAGCCTATGCAACCGACTCAAAACCAATTCACGGAAAATGCCTGGAACGCCATTGTTCGCTCTCAGGATGTGGCTAAGCAGGCTCAGCATCAGCAGATTGAAAGCGAGCATTTGCTGATGGCCTTACTCGAACAAGATGGCCTTGCCAGCAGCATTTTCGCTAAGCTTAGCGCCAACATACCGCAACTGCGCGATCGCACCGAAGCCTTTATTAATGGCCAGCCTAAGGTGTCCGGGAGTGGGGCATCGGTCTATCTGGGTAAATCGTTAGATACGTTGCTAGATCGGGCCGACAACTACAGAAAAGAATACAGCGACGACTTTATTTCCATTGAGCATTTAATCCTGGCCTACGCCAGCGATAGCCGCTTTGGTAAAGCCCTATTTCGGGAGCTTGATATTAGTGAAGCCCGGCTTAAGCAGGCCATTCAAGAGATTCGAGGAACGCAAAAAGTGACTGACCAAAATCCCGAAGGCAAGTACCAGGTGCTAGAAAAATATGGTCGTGACCTCACGGAGGCCGCCCGTCAGGGCAAACTTGACCCCGTGATTGGCCGGGATGATGAAATTCGCCGCACTATCCAAATTCTCTCTCGCCGGACGAAGAACAACCCGGTGCTAATTGGCGAACCCGGCGTCGGTAAAACCGCCATTGCCGAAGGGTTAGCCCAGCGCATTGTCAGCGGCGACGTGCCCGAATCCCTAAAAGACCGGCAGTTGATGGCCCTGGACATGGGGGCGCTAATTGCCGGAGCCAAATACCGGGGCGAGTTTGAGGAACGATTGAAAGCCGTCCTCAAAGAAGTGACCGACTCGGACGGTCAGATCATCCTCTTTATCGACGAAATCCACACCGTTGTGGGAGCCGGGGCCACCCAGGGGGCGATGGATGCCGGGAACCTGCTAAAGCCCATGCTGGCCAGGGGCGAGCTGCGCTGCATTGGTGCCACCACCCTGGACGAGTACCGCAAGTACATCGAGAAGGATGCGGCGCTGGAGCGGCGGTTCCAGCAGGTGTTTGTTGGTCAGCCCACGGTGGAGGATACGATTTCCATCCTGCGAGGGCTAAAGGAGCGCTACGAAGTTCACCACGGGGTGACGATTTCCGACAGTGCCCTGGTGGCCGCCGCCGTGCTGTCGGCCCGCTACATTTCCGACCGCTTCCTGCCGGATAAGGCCATCGACCTGATGGACGAAGCCGCCGCCAAGCTCAAGATGGAAAAAACCTCTAAGCCAGAGGAGCTTGACGAAATTGATCGCAAAATTCTGCAATTGGAAATGGAAAAGCTTTCCCTTAAAAAGGAAAGTGATGCCGCTTCCCTGGAGCGCCTGGAGCGGTTAGAGAAAGAACTGGCCGACCTGAAGGAGCAGCAAAGCGCGCTCAATGCCCAGTGGCAGTCTGAAAAAGAGGTGATGGATAATATTCAGTCCGTTAAGGCTGAAATTGACCGCGTCAATATCGAAATTCAGCAGGCGGAGCGCGACTACGACTTGAACCGGGCCGCCGAACTCAAGTACGGCAAGCTAACGGAACTCCAACGGCAGTTAGAAACGGCTGAAACCCAGCTTAGTCACACCCAAACCACCGGTAAAACCCTGCTGCGAGAAGAAGTCACTGAGGAAGATATCGCTGAGATTATCTCTAAATGGACGGGCATTCCGGTGAGCAAACTGGTGCAGTCGGAAATGCAGAAGCTGCTGCTGCTGGAGGATGAACTGCACCGCCGGGTGATTGGCCAAAACGAGGCCGTGACCGCAGTGGCCGATGCC
>CAYUBC010000479.1:0-3575 GCA_964442885.1 uncultured bacterium
GGTGGGGGTGGGGAAATCTGGGGCCGTATTACCCCCGGCGGCTTCAGCAAGGGGAGGTGACGTAACCGGGGCGGATGAGGCTAAACGGCGCTGCCCCAGCCAAACCCAGGTAGCGCCATAGAGGCCAAAGGCCAGGCCCAGTTGTCCCCACTGGTTGGACTCAAGCACCGTCAACGCGCGCAGCAGCAGCAAGCCCAGGGACAGAATCACCGCCAGGGCAGGCCAGGGCGGCGGTGGGGCGGCGGGGCGATCGCGCCATTGCCGGTAAAGGGTGGCCAGGGCGCTACCCAGCACGCCTCCGTAAACCGCTAATATTGGCATCCAGCCCAGGCTCCAGCCCGTGTGCAGATACGCCAGGGCCAGGGCATTGCCCTGTTCTAGAGCATCCCGCTGCTGCTGCCGGAGCACTTGCAGCGTGGCCAGGCTGAGCACTAGCGTGGCGATCGCCCCCATCCAAACCCCTAGTGGAGACTGCCACACCCCCAGGCCATCCATCGCCCAAAAATTTAGGGGTACCAGCAGCAGGGTGACCATTTGCAGGGTGTTGGCGGTGAGTTGCAAATCGCTACGGCGACTGCACCCCATGCCCACCACCCAAAACACCAGGGTGTAGGCCAGCAACACCAGGTATTGCCCCACAGCGTTAAACCTGGCCCACTGGGTCGCCGCCAGCACCGCCGAGGACAGCACCACCAAAAACACCCCCAGCCCCAGCAGCCAAATTACGCTCAGCTCACTTACCAGGCGACCCAGCCAGAGACTAGCGGGGGAGGGCGATCTCGACACCGTTACCGGGGCTGAGCTGCCGGCTGTTCCCTCAGCACTGGCCTTGGGGGGTGATCTCCGTGGTTTTGGCAGAGTTCGCCGAGGGGTACCCTCATCGGCAGGCAAAAAATCCCTAACCGGGCTCTGCTCTACTAGCTCGTCCCCAGCCGCAGCAAACGGGTTGGCAAGGTCGTCGGCTGTGGCAACGGGTAAAACAACGGGCGCGGGCGGCAGTTCGCAACTCAACTGTTCGCGGCTAAGGGCCAACACCTGCGCCTCGGTCAGCAGTCCTAGCCTCAGCCAGGCATCCAATCCTGCTAAAAGCCCCGGCTGGTCGGGGGAGAGGTCAAGCTGTAAGCGCAGGAAGCGGTCTCGATTGTCAGCCATAGTCAACCTTGAGGTCTGAACATAACGGCGCTTCTTGGCAGCGAGCAAAGGCTATGAGTACCCAGAACAGGTCAGGGGGAGAACACCATAGCTGGGCAAATCATAGCAGTCTCTCTGCAAGCTAATGGACTGAAAACGGGCCACTTTGTGGTTTGTTTGTTGATCTACGCTATGGGAAGAATAGGCCGATGAGAAAACCGAGGTGTAGGGTGCATTGCAGGTGTGAGCGGTGTATCGTGGCTGCGGGCGGTGCATTGCGTTGCGGATGCACCCTACATGTTCTGACTTATGGTGCATCGCGTTATGGTGCATCGCGTTGCGGATGCACCCTACATGTTCTGCTTTCTGACTTATGGTGCATCGCGTTGCGGATGCACCCTACATGTTCTACCCTTCACCGTTTGCCCCATGACTGACTCCGCCCCCGAATTGATTATTGAAGCTGGACGCACTGAGGCGCAGTATTTTCGTGACCTGTGGCGCTACCGGGAATTGTTTTACTTTCTGGCCTGGCGAGATATTTTGGTGCGTTATAAGCAAACGGCGGTGGGTGTGGCCTGGGCGCTAATTCGTCCCTTTTTAACGATGGTGGTGTTTAGCCTGGTGTTTGGTCGGCTGGCCAACCTGCCCAGCGAAGGCAATGCGCCCTATCCCATTCTGGTGTTTGCGGCGATGCTGCCCTGGCAGTTTTTTGCCAGCGCCCTAACGGAATGCAGCAACAGCCTGATTACCAACGCCAACCTGATTTCCAAGGTCTACTTTCCTCGCCTCATTGTGCCGACCAGTGCGGTGATTGTCTGCTTTGTGGATTTTTTGATTTCCGGCATCATTTTGCTGGGGTTGATGGCCTGGTACGATGCTACGCCTTCCTGGCGGATTGTCACCCTGCCGCTGTTTACCGCCATTGCCTTTGCGGCGGCCATTGGGGCCGGGCTTTGGCTGGCGGCGCTGAATGTGCAGTACCGAGACTTTCGCTATGTGGTGCCGTTTTTGGTGCAGTTTGGGCTGTATATCTCCCCGGTGGGGTTTAGCAGCGCCATTGTGCCAGAGCAGTGGCGGCTGGTGTATTCCCTCAACCCCATGGTGGGGGTGATTGATGGCTTCCGTTGGGCGATTATTGGCGGCGATGTGCAGTTGTTTTGGCCGGGGTTTTTGCTCTCGCTGCTGCTGGTGCTAGGGCTGCTGGTGACGGGGTTTTTCTACTTTCGCCGCATGGAGCGCACCTTTGCCGATGTGATTTAGGCTTGCCGATATCACTTAGGAGCGAGGAGCGTACATCATCACAAACACGCCAAGCAGAACAATCCAGCCACCGAGTAGATCAAACCGATCCGGCTTAACCTGATCCACCAGCCAGCCCCAGAAAATCGACAGCACGATGAAAACACCGCCGTAGGCCGCATAGGCGCGCCCAAAGTGAGTGGGTTGCAGGGTGGGCACAGCACCGTATATACCGAGGATGACAACCCCCACCAGAGCTAGCCAAAGACTCCTGCCCTCTCGCAGAGATAGCCATACCAGGTAGCCACCGCCAATTTCGCACAGCCCAGCCAAAACAAACAGCGCGATGGATTGAATCATCCTATTCTCCTCAAGGCTGCCTACCTTTGTCAGGGTTAACTATTTCTACCGACAACCGAGGGAATCGCGAGTGGCCACCCCGGTTTGAGGGTTGACCCCGGAGGCCGTTTTGCAGAGTTGGCGCACCTGGGCCCCATCCAAAATGGCTCCAGAAAAGTCGGCCCCGGTGATGTTAGCGCCCTCGAAGGTGCTGCGAAACAGAATGGTGTCGGCCAGGATGGCATCGCTCAAATCGCTGCGGGTAAAGCTGACGGAATCCAGCAGCCCCGTGGTAAAGTTGGCCGCGTGAAAGTTGGCATCCGTGGCCACAGAGCCGCTGAAAATCGCGCCCCGCACATCGGCCCCGCTAAAGTTGGTGAGTTCCAGGTTCGCGTTGGAGAACTCAGCCGCCCGCAGCTCTTGCCCTGAAAAATCCTGCCCCTTGAGTTCGGCATTGCTAAAGGACAGCGGCGGCGGATAGTCGGCGGCGATCGCTGGCCCTACCCACAGGCACAGGCCAAGCAACCAGCCACAGGCTAATGCCCTCAGCCAGGGCGCGAGTCTAACTGGCATAAAACCCTCTCTCAAATTCTCAAAACATACTCAGGACGGGTACGGCGGAATTGCCAGGCATAGCCCAAAGCCAGTGTAGGAGTCAGAATCCCCGACCCTCCGTAGTTTCACCAGGGGCACCCGGAAATTTATAAGGAAATTTTAAAGTTCGCTGTATTGTTTCGGTAAAATTACCCATCCCACCTCCCACAGTACCATCCAAGTTGGCTAGTCTAAGGTCAAGCGCTTAAAGGGCGGATTAGAGCACAACTTAAACGTCAGATAGGCGTCTCCTGATGGGGTTTTCCCTC
>CAYUBC010000480.1:0-3575 GCA_964442885.1 uncultured bacterium
TGTTAGCCTGTTTCTCTCATTAGCTACATTTATCACCATGAAGTCAGAAGAGCCACCTGGCCGCTTCTGAGTCACAACCGTAACCTTAGAAAGAACTTAGTCAATAGCGCTTAAGTTATTCAGCTACTTCTTCGTCACGTCTTTTACGCAGAGCCGCTACACCCATGCCAACTAGGCCGGGCAGCAGAGCCGGAGTGGGGATGGGTGTAGTAGAGGTAAGAGAGACATCATCAACTAACAGTGCAGAGTCGGTGCGACCGTCACGTACATCAACAACACCAAATCCGATGGTGTACGTACCTGCTTCGTTAAATGTATACGAGCATAGATCGTACTCAGTTTGTGTTCGGAAAGGATCAAAGGCTGTTGTCGATGGTGAGTTAGTATCTGCTAATTTCTGAAGAACCTGAGTAGTGCCTACTACTGAGAAGAAGCTAAAGTCATTGAAAGTAGTACCAGCCCTCTCTGCGGTCAAAAAGTTCCAAGAAAATTTGAGGCTATCCCCTGAGGCAACTGTAACTATTCTCTTGATAGCAGATCCATTCCTTGCATCACCCAAGCTATCAAGACTCCCTGCTGTTAAACCCAGGAAGTCTTCCAGTTCTGCATCTGTTATGTCTCGTCCTTCATTTGAAAGCACTGCCTGAAAATTTCCTTCGACAGGGTCAACTCCAAAGTCGCTACTTCGAACGCTAGTAGGGCCAATTGTTGACCATCCCGAAAAGTCACCAGATTCGAACCCTGGATTAGCCAGGGTCATAGCTTGTGCAGAGGATGCGGTAATTCCTCCCAGTGCACTTGCCGATAAAAGTACGCTGACTACACCTGTCCAATTCACCAATTTTCCTGTCATTATATTCTCCACAATTAATCGCTTCTAAGACTGCTTGAGAAACAGATGCACACCCGATTCTGTGGAGATGCAAATTAAACCCGATATGTCTTTTGTAAAAAAAAACACCGCCCAGGCAAGGCGGTGTCTGTGATTTTACCTGGTCTTCATGGTTGCCTGAGTATTCTTTAGGAACCTTAAGTATCTACGTGACAGACAGTGCCTAATAGTTTTGGTGTCCTGACTTTGACCTACCTCAACCCTCTTGACAAGGGAAGCCATGAACTTAAACTAGCATTAATCTTTACTCTAGCCCTGGAAGGGCGCGCCCCTGAATCGAGTAATCCAACAACTCCATTGGGTGCATGAGCGGCAAGTAGTCTCCCCGCTGGGCCAGGTGCTTTTGAATTTGCAGCGAGCAACCAGGATTGGGCGAGGCAATTAGCCGGGCACCAGTATTCAGCAGATTTTTCACCTTCATCTGGCCGAGTTCTTCTGCCACCTGGGGTTGCAGCATGTTGTAGACCCCGGCACTGCCGCAGCAGAGGGCCGCGTCGATGGGTTCCCGCAGGGTAACGCCGGGAATTTGCCGCAATAGCTGGCGGGGCTGGAGGCTAATTTTTTGCCCGTGCAGCAGGTGGCAGGCATCCTGGAACACAATCGGCAGGGTGCCTTCGGTGAGGGGATGTAGCTTGGCGGTGAGACCCACTTCGGCTAGAAATTCTTGCACATCGCGAACCTTAGCCGAAAAGGCGTGGGCACGATCGCGATACTCCGGGTCATCCTGAAGAATGTGGGGATATTCCTTCAGCGTATGGCCGCAGCCCGCCGCGTTGATAATCACATAATCCACCTGGGCCTGCTCAAAGATGTCGATCATCTGGCGGGCCAGCCCCTGGGCCTGGACTTCTTCGCCCTGGTGAGCAGGCAGTGCCGCGCAGCAGCCCTGGTTACGGGGAATCACCACCTCGCAGCCGTTGGCGCTCAGCACCCGTGCCGTGGCTGCGTTCACATCCGAGAAAAACACCCGCTGCACGCAGCCCAGTAGCATCCCCACCCGGTAGCGTTGGGTGCCCTGGGCCGGGATGACTTCCGGTAGCTCATCCCGAAAGCTTTCAGCAGTTACCGGCGGCAGCAGGGACTCCATCGCCGCCAGGCTGGGCGACAGCTTGGGGAGTAACCCCGTGCGCTGCACCAGCTTAGACAACCCCAATTGCTGATACAGGTACAACGGCCCCGCCGCCAGCCGCAGCCGATTGGGGTAGGGAAACAGGTTGAAAATCAGCGATCGCAGCAACCGCTCCGGCAAAGTGCGGGGATGGTTGCGCTGCACCTGGGGACGCACAGCGGCAATCAGCTGGTCATACTGCACACCCGATGGACAGGAGGTAGTGCAGGCCAAACAGCCCAAACAAGAATCGAAATGCTGCACCGACGCTGGCGAAAGAGGAGCCTCGCCCGTGTTGATGGCATCCATCAGGTAAATGCGGCCCCGGGGCGAATCCATTTCCTTGCCGATTACCCGGTAGCTGGGGCAGGTGGTAAGGCAAAAGCCACAGTGCACACAGGCATCAATGAGCTCTGGGCTGGGCGGGTGCTGGGCATCAAAGCCATCAGGGTTGGGGAGAGAGGCTGAGACGGCTGAAGAGTCGGGGATCTCCGATGTTTGCATGGCCTGAAAGATGACGGCTACTCCTAGCGTAGCGCGTTGGTTGCGGGTTTTTGACGCTCCTTACCGCTGGCGACACCTAGAAAAGTTAATGGTCAAGATAGTAGGGGCAGGGCATTGCGGCCAGAGAAGTGAATCCGCATTAGCCGCAGCGTTACCCTCCCCAAATCCCAAATCCCAAATCCCAAATCCCACTCCCTCCTTCCTCACCCCTGCGTCATCCTATAGGGATTGATCGCCCGGTCAAACTCCTCGGCGCTAATTAACCCCAGGGCCAGGGCGGCGGCTTTGAGGGTGAGGTCGTGCTCAAAGGCGTGGTGAGCAATTTTGGAGGCGTTGTCGTAGCCCATTACCGGGCTGAGAGCGGTGACCAGCATCATAGAATCCTGCACATACTGGTCGATCTTTTTGCGGTTGGGAGTCATGCCCTGGACTAGAAACTCCGTGAAGTTTTGGCTGCTGTCGCCCAGTAGCCGGGCCGATTGCAGAATATTGAAAATCATCAGCGGCTTGTAGACGTTCATCTCCAGGGAGCCGCTGGCTCCGGCAAAGGCCACGGCAGCGTCGTAGCCCATCACCTGCACGGCTACCATCGTCATCGCCTCGCACTGGGTGGGGTTTACCTTCCCTGGCATGATGGAGGAGCCGGGCTCGTTCTCTGGTAGTTGCAACTCCGCCAGCCCGGCTCTGGGGCCGCAACTCAGCAGGCGAATGTCGTTGGCAATTTTGTAGAGAGATACGGCCAGGGTCTTCAGGGTGCCGCTGGTCATCACCAGGGCATCATGGGCACCCATAACCGCAAACTTATTGGGGGCAGTGACAAAGGGTAGGCCGGTAATCTCCGTAATGTGCTGAGCGGCGGTTTCCGCAAATTTCGGCCCCGCATTGAGGCCGGTGCCGACAGCGGTTCCCCCCAGGGCCAGCGGGTAGAGGTCGGGCAAAACGGTTTCTAAGCGTTTCAGGTTGTCGTCCAGCATACCCACATAGCCGGAAAACTCCTGGCCCAGGGTAAGAGGCACGGCATCTTGCAGGTGGGTGCGACCAATTTTGACGATGTCGGCCCAGGCGCGGGCT
>CAYUBC010000481.1:0-3566 GCA_964442885.1 uncultured bacterium
GCGGCAATCTCATTGCGGATGTTATTAGTGGCTTTTCGGTTTACCTGCTGTTGCAGCTCATTGGCCTACAGAACGTGATGCTGTTGGCTTTTGGGGTGATGGTGATTGGGGCCATTATTTTGTATTACCTGAGCCGCAGTTACGAACACGCCTTTCCCGATTCTCCCAAACGGCAAGCCGAAGACGTGGAAAGCCACCAGACTAAGCTCCGCCTAAAAGGCTCAATGCGACAGTACATCGTGCTGCTGTTTTCCTTTTTTGTGCTGGCACAAATGCTGTTGTTCTCCATTGAGTTTCAGTTTTTCAGCCAGCTAGAACTCAACCTGGATGTCAATGCTATTGCCGCATTTCTGGGAATTTTTAGCGGCCTTTTAGGGCTGATTGAGCTGGTGACTCAATGGTTTACCTCCAGCCGGTTAATTGAGCGTGAAGGGGTGTTTGCCGTAGCGCTGATTTTGCCCTCAGTCATTATGGCCGTAGGGCTGATTACCCTGGTAGCCAGTATGCCAATGCTGGCCGGGGCAAGTGCTCTATTTTTAGGGCTAATTGTCCTCAAGTTCTTTGATGAATGGCTGCGCTACACCCTGGTGGCGACAACGCGCCCCGTGTTGTTTCAGCCAATTCCCGATCAGGTACGCAGTTGGGTGCAATCGCTGGTGGGGGGCATTGCCGAACCCCTGTCCATGGGGGGAACGGGCCTGGCCATTTTGCTCACCCTGGGCGTAGCCAATCAACTTGGGTTAACCAGCCCTGGGACGCAAGCTCAGGTTTTCTTGATGGGAACAGTGGTAGCGGCGCTGGTTTGGTTCGCCATCATTGTGAGTCTACGATCGCGCTACCTGGATTTGCTGGTGCGTGGCGCAGAGCGTGGCCTGTCGTCCTTTTCTGACGCCGATCGGCGGGCAATGAAAAAAAACTTAATTGAAGACCTGGAAAAACCCAAATCCGAGGCAGATAAGCATTCCTGCATTGATTTGCTCAGCCAAATTGACCCCAAGGAACTGGGCGACGTGCTGGTGCCCCACCTGGCCAGTTTTCCACCGGGTTTGCAGCAACACAGCCTCACGGCCATGCTGGAATATCCCAACCCGGCGCATCAGGAAGCGGTCAGAGATCTACTAGCCATACCCAACCAGGATCCCGAAGTTTTGGCCCTGGCCCTGCGGTACGTGTGGTTGGCCCAAGACCATTATGATATTGACCAGCTCAGACCTTACCTGAAACCCGAAATTGACCCGGTGGTGCGGGGCACCGCAGCGGCACTGATGCTCAAGCGAGGCAACGGGCAAGACCGGGCCGAAGCCACGGCTATTCTGCGCAAGATGCTGGTTCACGAGCGGGAGCGGGAGCGGGTGATGGGTTGCCGCGCCCTGGGCGACGCCGACTACATGGAATCCCTCAGCATTTATATTGATGAGCTGTTGCAAGATCCATCGTTGCGGGTGCGGCGCGCCATTCTCGACGCCATCGCCGCCACCCAGTACAAAAAGTACTATCCGTCTTTACTCAAGGCGTTGCAGTATAAGTCTACGCGGGATGCGGCCACTGAAGCCCTAACTCGCCTGGGCGATGACGCCCTACCCATGCTAGAAGCTCTGGCGGTGGACAATTACAAACCCGATATGCTCCGCAGCCAGGCCTGGCTGGTGATGGGAGAAATTGGCAGCCCCCGCGCCCTAGAAATTTTGATTCAGAACTTGATTAGTGCCTGGGGCAGCACTCGTCGGCAGATTCTGCGGATTCTGCTGAAGCTTTACCAGGAAACCGGCATGAAGCGCTCGGAACTCATCGATGATGCTCTGGATCGGCTCCTGGGCCGCAGTGGTTTTGAGGAAATTTTGAACACAGAGCTGGCGTTTATCGGCCAGGTGCTGGCCGCCAAGGTAGATCTGGCCCCTACCGCTGTTGCTGGGCCGGAAGGGGAACTGCTGCAAGCCGCCCTCACCGGGCTCCAGATCGACTCGACTGAGCGACTGTTTATGCTGCTGCGGTTTATATCGCCTCCCAAGGCCATTCAGGCGGCCCAGGTTAGCCTGAGTGGGTCAGTCTCAAGCTGGGCCAAGGGCATTGAGATCTTAGACAACACCCTGGATATTGCCAGCAAGCGGTCGATTCTGATTTTGCTAGACCGCCGCCCCGATGCCGAGAAACTCAAGCAGTTGACTCTGGCTGCGCCCCTGATTCGCTACACGCCTCTAGCCCCGGGCGATCGCCTGCGGCAGTTGCTCGATCTACGTAACTTTTTGTCGGATTGGGCGCTAGCCTGCTGCTTTCACCTGGCCAAGGCAAAGCGCTGGAATCTAACGGCTGAGCATACCCTGGCCCTCCTGCAACACCCTACGGGCTTTGTCCGTGAAGCCGTCCTGGCCTACTTAACCGTGGCCTCACCGCGCACCCTGCGGGAGCTTTTACCGATGCTGAAGGATGACCCCAATCAGCTGGTGGCCTATCAGGTTAGCCAACTGATAAAAAGCTACAATTTGGAGCCAAGCTAGCCCCAGTTGGGTTAGTCTGGGCCTGGTGAGTTTGTTTCTATTCCTGTACCGCAATCGTCTGTCCTAGTGGCTAGCTATGTCCCTCAACAGCCTTGATCGCCTACTCTTTATTCGGCGAGTTCCCATCTTCAAAGAGCTGAGAGATGACTTTTTGATGCGCTTAGCCCCGGTCATGGACGAAGTAGCCTTTGATGCGGGCTACACCATCATTACCGAGGGGCAGGAGGGCCGCGCCATGTATATTGTGGTGTCAGGACAGGTGAGTGTGCATTTGAACGGCCAGCAAGTGGCTCAGTTCAAATCGGGGGATTGCTTTGGCGAAATGTCTGTGTTTGACGCCGAGCCCCGTTCCGCCTCAGTCACTACCCTGGAACACTGCGAATGCCTGGTGTTGACCCAGCAACAGCTCTACGATGCCATTGATGAAACCCCCGGCATTGCGGTTAATATCATCCGCCTGTTATCTCGACGAATTCGCGAACTCAATCAAGATCTGGGCCGCATCAAAGGACAGGTCAACTCACCAGCGAAGGATCGTCAGTTGCCTACCCTAGCTAACTCTCCCCAGAGCGTCCCGGCCCTGTCTGGGTCAGTTTATGTGCAACGCAATGGTCATCTTCCCTCCGCCTGGCAGGGCACTCTACCTGAAGGAACGAGCGCTCATTAATCAAGCGCCTGCCCTGCTAACGGCACTGTGCAATTACTCCAGGGGCTGTCATCGGTTAGCCGCTGATGACCTAGAAATCAACGGTCACAGCCCCTGGCCTGGTTATTGAGGCAGTCTAGGGAACGCCCATAATAAGAGGCTTCTGGTCGTAATTGATAATACGCCGTAGGATTGCAGATACGTCGGGCAACATTGCGAAATATTGCGGCAAATCACCAAAAGTCCGCTCGGCGTTAGGCAGCACAGGGGAGGAAATTATTCTTTGGTTGAATAGATTTACTTTTCTGTGATATTGTAACGATAGCTGAAGCGAATCTAAGCTTTAGTCGAATACATCTCTTAACTTACTGGACTAATACATCATGACGACTACACTACAGCAGCGCGAAAGCGCTTCCCTGTGG
>CAYUBC010000482.1:0-3238 GCA_964442885.1 uncultured bacterium
AGGCGCAGGAGTGTCCGTTTTTCTTAACTCCCCACCACCTTAGAACTTCGCACTGTCCAGCTCATCAGAAAAGGGGCGTCATTGCGGCGATGGCGAGCATCCAGGTGGGGGGCTGATGCTTCCCTGGAAGTTTACCTTTGCCCAGCAATGACGAGCATTTTCTCAGCGTCATGAACAATGCAGTCCTGGTTCCGGGAGTTGTAAAGAAACGTGAGCAGCCACCCAACACAGCGGGCCAGATTGATTAGGCTGATCGAGTAGCCTTATCTGAGGGATCATGGTGTCTGGCTCGCCCTGCCCTGGCTCAGCCCTACCGACTGGCTCCGTAGCCACTGTCCCGGTATTGTTCCACGCGCGCTGCCTGACCAAGACCTACATCATGGGTGAGGTGCAGGTGCAGGCGCTGCGGGCGGTGGATCTGGATCTCTACGAAGGGGAGTTTGTGGTGCTGCTGGGGCCGTCGGGCAGCGGTAAATCTACTTTGCTTAATATTCTTGGCGGGCTGGATGTGCCCACCAGCGGCGAGGTCTTCTTCAAACACCAGAACCTCACCCAGGGCGGAGATCGGCTGCTCACCCGCTTTCGCCGCGAGTCCATTGGTTTTATTTTTCAATTCTACAACCTCATCCCTAGCCTGACGGCGCGGGAGAATGTTGCTTTGGTTACCGATATTGCCACTCACCCCATGAGCCCAGAACTGGCCCTGGAACTGGTGGGTCTGGGCGATCGCCTCGATCACTTTCCCTCCCAGCTCTCTGGGGGGCAGCAGCAGCGGGTGGCCATTGCCCGCGCCATTGCCAAACGCCCGGAGGTGTTGTTTTGCGACGAACCTACTGGCGCTCTAGACTACAGCACCGGCAAGCGGGTGTTGGAAGTGCTGGCCAGGGTCAATCAAGACCTGGGCACCACGGTGGTGGTGATTACCCACAACGCAGGCATTGGAGCCATGGGCGATCGCGTGATCACCATGCGCGATGGCCAGATTCACACCATTACTCCCAATGCCCGGCGGGCCAGCCCCGACGAACTGGAGTGGTAGCCTCAGTAGATCACAAAGTCCCCCCCAGCCCCTCTCCCAGAGCAGGAGAGGGGAGCCGGAAACTACTGCCTTTGGCCTATGCAAGCCCTAGATCGCAAGCTATTCCGTGATCTTCGCACCCGGCGCGGGCAGGTGTTGGCCATTGTGCTGATTGTGGCCTGCGGCATTACCAGCCTGGTGACCATGATGAGCACCTACTACTCCCTGCGGCTGTCTCAGGAGAGCTACTACAGCCAGTATCGTTTTGCGGAGGTGTTTGTGCAGCTCAAACGGGCTCCTAACGGGGTAATGGCGCAAATTCAAGAAATTCCGGGCGTGGGGCAGGTTCAGACCCGGGTGGTAGAAACGGTTACCCTGGACGTTCCTGGGCTGGAGGATCCGGCTAGCGGGCGGCTGATTTCGATTCCAGAAACACCGCAGCCCATGCTCAACGATTTGCATTTGCGCTCTGGGCGCTACATTCAGCCAGGTCGGTCGGATGAAGTCATTGCCAGTGCGGCCTTTGTGAAGGCTAACGGGCTGCAATTGGGCGATAGCCTCAGTGCCGTTATCAACGGGCGCTGGCAGGCACTACGGATTGTGGGCACGGCCCTGTCGCCGGAATATATGTACGAAATTAGCGGTACGGAACTGCTGCCCGACAATCGCCGCTTTGGCGTGTTGTGGATGGGGCGCGAGGCCGTGGCCACCGCCTTTGACCTGGATGGTGCCTTCAATGATGTCGCCCTGACCCTGACCCCGGAGGCCAATCTCCAGGAGGTGATCTTTCGGCTCGATCATCTACTGGAGCGCTACGGGGGTCTGGGGGCCTATGGCCGCGAAAACCAGCTCTCTCACCGGTTTCTGGAGGATG
Source organism: uncultured bacterium (assembly GCA_964442885.1). Classification (GTDB taxonomy): domain Bacteria; phylum Cyanobacteriota; class Cyanobacteriia; order Phormidesmidales; family Phormidesmidaceae; genus Nodosilinea. The sequence continues at coordinate 1,893 of CAYUBC010000482.1, forward strand.
ACCTGACCGGATTACAGGTGATGGCGCTGATTCTGCCGGTAATCTTTATGGGGATTGCCGCCTTTTTGCTCAACCTGGTGCTGGCTCGCCTGGTGAGCACCCAGCGGGATCAAATTGCGGTACTGAAGGCCTTTGGCTACGCCAACTGGGAGGTAGGGCTGCACTTCCTCAAATTGGTGCTGGTGATTGTGGGGCTTGGGTCAGGGCTGGGAATTTGGCTGGGCCGTTGGTTAGGAGCTAACTTTACGGTGTTTTATACCCGCTTCTACCAGTTCCCATCGATTCACTACGAAGCCGGTCTGGGATTAATGCTAGGGGCAGTGGGAGTAAGTGTGATCGCGGCCCTGGCAGGAGCCCTCCAATCCATCCTGGGAGCCGTCAACCTGCCGCCAGCGGAGGCCATGCGCCCTGAACCCCCGGCCAGTTTTAGGCCTACCCTGGTGGAACGATGGGGCCTGCAACGGTGGCTATCTTCCAGCGGGCGGATTATTCTGCGCAACCTGGAGCGTCGCCCGATGCAGGCGGCCCTGTCAATTCTGGGAATTTCTCTAGCCGTTGGAATTTTGGTGGTAGGCGGCTACTTCAGTGACGCCATCGACTATTTAATCGACGTGCAGTTCCGCACTGTGCAGCGAGAAGACATTACCCTCACCTTTAACCAGCCCCGCTCCGGTCGGGTGCAGCACGAACTGGCCCAGTTGCCGGGGGTGATGCGGGTCGAGCCCTTTCGGGTGGTGCCGGTGCGGCTGCGGTTTGAGCACCGTTCCCGGTTGGGCGGCATTACCGGCCTATCCTCCCCCACGACGCTGAGGCAGTTGATTGACCGGCAACTCCAGACGGTGCCGCTGCCTGCCGATGGGGTAGTGCTAACCACCAAGCTGGCAGAACTCTTGCAGGTGCAGGTGGGCGATCGCCTCACCGTGGAAGTACTGGAGGGGGCGCGGCCGAGCCGCGAGGTGCCCGTTGTCGGCCAGGTGGATGAACTGATGGGCACCGCCGCCTACATGCACGTCGATGCCCTAAATACTCTACTGCAGGAGGGTCAAACCTTCTCAGGGGCCTACCTGAAAGTCGATCCGCAGCAGATGCAGCCCCTTTACCGGCAGCTTAAGCGCACCCCGGCCATCGCCAGCGTGACCCAGCGCCAAACCGCCCTGCGACAGTTTGAGACCACCATCGCCGCTACCTCCAGCGTCATGAACGGAGTGCTGATGCTGTTTGCCTGCATTATTGCCGTGGCGGTGGTCTACAACGCGGCCCGCATTGCCCTCTCTGAGCGCAGTCGAGAGCTGGCTACCCTGCGCATCATCGGCTTTACCCAGCGCGAGATCGCTTTCATTCTCCTG
>CAYUBC010000482.1:3248-3566 GCA_964442885.1 uncultured bacterium
CACCTCGTCGAGGAAGATCGTGCCGCCGTGTGCCTGGGCGAACAGGCCCTGATGACCCTGGCCGCCATCCCCGTAGGTTGGGGGCTGGGCTACGGTCTGGCCTGGCTGCTGAACCAATCTCCCGCCCAAAATACCGAGATTTTTCGCGTCCCCTTCATCATCAAACCCGCCAGCTACGGCTTTGCGGTGTTAGTCATCGCGCTAGCCGCCACCGGGTCAGGGGTTTTAATTATGCGCCAGTTGCGGCAGTTGGATTTGATTGCTGTGTTGAAGACTAGGGAATAGGGAGTAGGGAGTAGGGAGTAGGGAGTAGGGAGT
>CAYUBC010000483.1:0-2337 GCA_964442885.1 uncultured bacterium
CGTTAGCAGCCATAGTCCTAATTTCGCGTATAAACCTGTGTTAGTTGTCCCGGAATGGCATACCCAATGCCTTAAGCAGTGCGCGGCCTTCTTCGTCGGTATTGGCAGTCGTCACGATGGTGATATCCATACCGCGAATCTGGTCGATGCCGTCGTAATCAATTTCTGGAAAGATGAGCTGTTCACGTAGACCCAGGGTGTAGTTGCCTCGACCGTCAAAGCTCTTGGGGCTAATCCCACGGAAGTCGCGAATGCGCGGCAGAGCAAGATTGATGAGGCGGTTCAGGAAGGAATACATCCGATCCGAACGGAGGGTAACCATCACCCCAACAGGCATACCCTGACGAATTTTGAAGCCAGCGATGGCCTTCTTGGCGCGAGTTACAACCGGACGCTGCCCCGTAATCATCGCCAATTCACTCAGCGAGGATTCTAGAGCTTTGGCGTTTTGGGAGGCTTCCCCCAAACCCCGGTTAACCGTAACTTTCACAACTTTGGGAACTTGGTGAATGTTCTCGTACTTAAACTGCTCCATCAGTTTCGGTACGACAGTGTCTTTGTAAAGGATTTTGAGCTGGTCTGTCATGGATAGTGTCTGCCTCTTTCCTGGGCTTGGTCAGGAATACAACGGTAAAGGAGGGGCTAAATCCCCACAATAGGAAACTTAATCGATGATTTCGCCGGTTTTCTTGAGCATGCGCACCTTACGACCCTCTTGATTGAAGGTAAAGGCGACCCGACTGGCGACCTTCTCCTTTTCGGAGTACAGCATCACATTGGAGCTGTGGATAGGCGCTTCCTGGGTGACAATCTGACCCGACTCACCCTCCTGCTGAGGCTTGACGTGCTTGGTACGGATGTTTACACCTTGGACAGTAACCTGGCTCTTCTTAGGGTTGACCGAAAGGATTTCCCCCACTTTGCCGCGATCCCGGCCCGCAATAACCTGCACCGTGTCGCCCTTGCGGACGTGCATTTTGTACCGAACCGGCTTTTTAGATGTAGATGCCGCCATTACAGTACCTCCGGTGCCAGAGACACGATTTTAGTGAAGTTTTTGTCGCGCAGTTCCCGTGCTACCGGGCCAAACACGCGGGTGCCACGGGGGTTACCGTCGTTATTGATAATCACCGCCGCATTGTCGTCAAAGCGAATGCTCATGCCGCTGGAGCGACGCAGCCCTTTTCTGGTGCGGACGACCACCGCTCTAACCACATCGGACTTTTTGACCGCCATGTTGGGGATAGCGTCTTTAACGACCGCAATAATCACATCCCCAACTCCCGCGTAGCGGCGATTGCCGCCCAGCACCCGAATACACATCAGCTTACGAGCACCGCTGTTATCAGCCACGTTTAGATAAGTTTCTTGCTGAATCATGACTCTCCCCCTTAGGCATTTGCCGCGCGATCAACAACATCAGCGACTACCCAGCGCTTGGTACGACTTAGGGGACGAGTCTCAAGGATGCGAACGCGATCGCCCTCTTGACAAGCGTTTTCTTCGTCGTGAGCTTTGTAGCGCTTGGTGCGAACTACAATCTTGCCGTACTTAGGATGGGAGGTTCGGCTTTCCACAGCAACCACAACGGTTTTATCCATTTTGTTACTGACTACCACTCCCACTCGTTCTTTAACCGCCATCTGACTTCCCTATCTCCCCTATGCTGATACCGATTCTGCTGGATCTAACGCTTCAGCCGTGGTGTTAGCCTCTGCGGCGGCGGCTAGCTCTCGCTCCCGCTGCACGGTCATAAGCTGAGCCAGGCGATGACGGGCATGCTTGAACTGATGCACCTCTTTATCGAGTTGGCGGGTCGCTTTCTTAAAGCGCAGTTGAAACATATCCCGCTTAGTTTCAACAATGGCGTCGAGCAAGGCTTCATCGCTCAGGCTACGCGCCTCGTCAATTTTGGGTAGTGCCATAACCTCACGCCTCCTTGCTGTCTCTAACGATAAACTTGGTCTTAAACGGCAGCTTGAAGGCCGCCAATCGCATCGCCTCACGGGCCGTGACTTCTGGCACACCGGCAATTTCAAAGACAATTCGCCCCGGCTTCACTACCGCCACCCAGAATTCCGGGTTCCCCTTACCAGAGCCCATCCGGGTTTCGGCTGGACGCATGGTCACAGGCTTATCGGGGAACACCCGAATCCAGATTTTGCCCCCCCGGCGAACGTAGCGGGTCATAGCTCGACGGGCCGCCTCAATCTGGCGAGAGGTTAACCAGCAAGGCTCCGTTGCTTGGAGGGCAAAATCCCCAAAGCTCAGCTCGTTGCCCCGCTGGGCCATCCCGCGCATACGCCCGCGATGCTGCTTGCGAAATTTAGTTCGTTT
>CAYUBC010000483.1:2347-3561 GCA_964442885.1 uncultured bacterium
GACTAAGCATGGATCGGCACTCGTCAAATCACAGGTGAATATCAATCAAAGAAACATCGCGGTGGACAGCCTAAGCTTCGTTAGAGCGGTCTTCAAACTGCTGCCGCCGTCGCGGCTGGCGTCGCCGTGGCTGAGCATTACTGGGAGTGGCCACTGGCTCTTCCTGACCAGGGATAATTTCACCCTTGAAGATCCACACCTTAACGCCCAGAATGCCGTAGGTGGTTTGAGCCGTCGTGTAGGCATAGTCCACATCGGCCCGCAGGGTGTGGAGAGGCACTCGGCCTTCTCGCGTCCACTCGGTACGGGCAATTTCAGCCCCATTGAGACGGCCACTCACCTGAATCTTGATGCCTTCAACGCCAGCTCGCTGAGCCCGTTGAATGGCCTGCCGCACTACCCGGCGAAAAGACACCCGACGCTCCAGTTGCTGAATGATGTACTCAGCCACCAGGGCCGCGTCGGCATCCACCCGGTTAACCTCCACCACATTGACCCGAATCTGCCGATTGGGATCCTTAAGCAGCTTTTGCAGGCCAGTTCGGAGGGATTCAATCCCCGCCCCACCGCGACCGACAACCACGCCAGGGCGAGCAGTACGAACTTCCAGGTCAATCTGGTCAGCCTTACGCTCGATGCGAATGTCAGCAATACCGGCATTGTTGAGCGTCTTCTGGACGTACTCACGGATACGGTGGTCTTCTTGAAGTAGCTCAGGGTAGCGCATCCCCTCCGCAAACCAGCGAGAGCGGTGCTCCTGAACAATGCCAAGGCGAAACCCGGTTGGATGAATCTTCTGTCCCACGAACTAACCCTCTGCAAAATGGTGCTTACTGACTAACGTGACTCGGTCGGGAAGATTGACGTTGATGCCTACTCCTCGGAGGGAGCGACGGCAATAGTGATGTGGCAAGTGGGCTTGCGAATCTGATAAGCGCGTCCTTGAGCCCTAGGCCGAAACCGCTTCAACGTGGGGCCAGCATCGGCATAGGCTTCGCTAATGACCAACCCAACCGGGTCATAACCGTTGTTATGCTCCGCATTGGCCACCGCCGACCGCAGTACCTTCGTAATCGGCTCACAGGCCTTGTAGGGCATAAACTCTAAAATAATTAGAGCGTCGCGGTAGCTCTTGCCGCGAATTTGATCCAACACTCGCCGCACCTTGCGGGGCGACATGCGGACATAGCGGGCCACTGCCTTAACCTGCTCTG
>CAYUBC010000484.1:0-3550 GCA_964442885.1 uncultured bacterium
GGGGGTGAGGGCCAGATTTGTGTAAACAGTAGCCCAAAAATGGGAGAGGGGGACTGAAGGGGTAAGGGCCGAGATGTGCATACACCGTAGCCCTACAGGGGGATGGTTTTATCTAGAAATCGCCTAAGTGTGCTGACTCAGTGACTAGGGGCGAGGATGGAAGCAGCTATATCCTGGTGTTTTTTGCGATGTCAATCCCAAAAAACGCAAAAAAAGAGGCGCAGCGGGTGCGCCTCGGTAGCAGCTTAAGAAACTGTGGGCTTTAGCTGGCGGTGTACCAGGATACATCGCGGTTCTTGGTGGCCCAGAACATGCCGTGGATTTTCTGCACCGCCTCCATTAGTTCGTTAGCGTGTTGCAGGCTAACTTCTACTTTGCAGGCTGAGCAAAGCTTAGCGGCTTTCCAGAAGGTATCGTGCAGGTCGGGGAACTGCTCCAGGTGCACAGGCTTGAAGTAGTCAGTCCAGAGAATCAGCAGCTCATCCTTGGTAAGCTGGGCCTGCTCTTCCTTAATGGCGGTATAGCGAGAGAATGTGTTGTTGTAGGCGATTGCCGCCGCCTTATCGCCAGGGGCGGGCAACTCCAGGTCAATCAGTTTCTTGGTCATGGAGACCACCGCCTCAGCAGCTACCCGTGCCGAAGAGGGATCGTACACCCCGCAGGGGCCATCACAGTGGGCAGACACCTCAGGGGCAGGAAACCAGGCTTGGAACTGGGAAATGGCTTGTTTCAGCATAATGACGTCCAAATTTGATTGCGTCTCAGCGATTAGCGACTTCAAACAATGGGCAACCTAACCCCACAGTTGCAACCTGAGCACCCCAGAATTAGCGCCAGCCTGGCGATTAATCCCTATGGGGGGCAGGGGGATAGGCATAACCAACATTTCCATTCTTATAGCTACCGGGTCTCTTGTGCAACATTTTTTTACTCCAGTGAATAATCTCCGCTAGAACGCTCCCCACATTGGTTAGGGATGACAGGGGGCAGCGCTTGGGAGACGTTGCGTTTTATTTGCCATAAAGTACATTTGTATGACTGAAAGCTTAGGGGCACCGTTTATCCATACCCCTTACCGTTTCACTACTACCAGGTTAGGACGAAGACCATGATTTACCGTTACGGGCGTTGGCTGGGATTCATCACGCTGGGCCTCGGCCTCATCGGTTGCAGTGAAGTTGCTTTGCTGCTGGGCGACTGGTCGGGTGCGGTAGATACCGCCAATTTGCCGCCCTGCGTGGATGATGACTGCAACTGTGGGAATTTTTTAGCCCAGGCCCAGGCTCAGGCGGTGCTGGATGCCTTCTCTGGCGACCCCTACGACCTGGATGGCGATGGCAATGGCCTGGCCTGCGAATTTTTGCCCCCCGCCCTGCCGCCCCTGGATCCGCCGGGGTCACCGTCTAGCAATCCCCACCTGGTATTGGGAAATCCCAGCCGCGCCAGTGCTGCAAACCCCAACAATTATTTGATTGAACGGCAGCAGTACGCCCTGGCCTACAGCCGCGATCGCCACATCCTCCAATGGGCCAGTTGGGAGGTAGACGCCAGTTGGCTTGGCTCCGTTGACCGGCAAGATGACTTTCGGCCTGACGGTGCCCTGCCCCAGGGCGTTTACCAGGTTACCCCCAACGACTACCGGGGCAGCGGCTACGACCGGGGCCATGTGGTGCCATCGGCTGATCGCACTCGCACCACCAAGGACAACAGCGCCACATTTTTGATGACCAACATCCTACCCCAGGCTCCCGAAAACAACCGTGGCCCCTGGCGCGAACTGGAGGACTATGGCCGCAGCCTGGTCTACCAGTACGACCACAGCCTGCACATCTACGCTGGGGCCTACGGTCAGCAGGGTCGCCTGGGCAATCGGGGCGTTACCATACCGGCCCGCCTCTGGAAAATCATCATTGTCTACGACCGGCTTGACAACGGCAGCCTGGGGTTAGGCCCAGACAGCCAGGTAATTGCCGTGGATATGCCCAACAGCGATGCCATCAGCGCCGACTGGCGAGACTACCAAACCACCATCCATCGCATTGAATTGGCTACGGGCCATCAATTTCTAGACAGCTTGCCCGACCCTTTGCAGGCCGTCCTGAAAGAGCGCCCCGACCATGCGCCCTAGCCTACCCTCCGGATTGAGCCAGGTAAGTAGCCCGGCCCATACGGCACACCATTGTTCCCAGGCAAGCCCCTATAATAGTTTTTATATGCAAATTACTATGGTTTATTTTGGCGAGTTTTCTATGGATTAAGGCAACAAGCTTGGCTGTAATCCATCCCAAACCGGGATGGCCGAGCACAAATTGGCCGTAAGTCTCAAGACAGCTAGATAGCGTTTGCGAATTTAAACGGGTGCCTGGGCTAAGGTCTAAACGCGCTAGATGGACATTCAAGACTTGAGATGGGCCTGTTGGCTCCAAAAACTGGATGGCTTTACCAGTTGGTGCATTCAGTTGATGCACTGAGAGCCTAGATCTTTTTTGGTAGAACAGTTAAACTGCTAGACTCAGTCCTTAACAGTCCCCTGGCTCTGCAAGATTGACACCTGAGTTCAATAGTAACCATAGGTGCTTTGGCGTAGTCAAGGAAGGTTGGCTGTTTCTACCATAAAAATCATCAGGCTAGTAATCGTTTATTTTTCTATCTAAATTGACTGAGTTCACTTATTAAGTATACATTGATTATCTTATCCTGAAATTCTATGTACTATAAACACGGTTTGAAGCGCCTCTCCATATTTGTGGATGGCAATAATATGTTTTACGCCCAGCAAAAAAATGGCTGGTTTTTTGACCCAAAGCGAGTTTTAGAGTATTTCTTATCTTTGGATGGTGGTTCTACCCTAATCAATGCGTTTTGGTACACCGGGCTTAAAGATCCCCAAGATCAGCGTGGTTTTCGCGATGCACTCATTAGCCTGGGTTACACAGTGCGCACAAAAATCCTCAAGGAATACTACGACGACTCCTCAGGGCGATATTCGCAAAAAGCTAATTTAGACATTGAAATTGCTATTGATATGTTTAACACCGTTGATCAATACGATCAGGTGGTTTTGTTTAGCGGTGATGGTGATTTTGAACGGGCCGTTGAACTTTTGCGATCTAAAAGTACCCACATTACAGTGGTCTCCACTGAGGGTATGATCGCCCGTGAGCTACGCAATGCTACCGATCGCTACATCGACCTCAACGATGTTCGCAAGCACATTGAAAAGGATTATTAGCGGCTACATCTCAAACTGGCTGTGGCAAAACTGGTAGCCTGCCGCCTTAAGCGCCTGGTTTGACACGCGCACGTTGTAGGGGCGGGCGCTGGGCTGGCTGGCATCCCAGGTAACGGGCGCTAGGTGGTGACCCTGGCACACCCGGTCGATCAACTCTCGCACCGTGGGAATCTCATCCTGCACCAGGTTGTAGATGCCCGTCAGGCTTTGGGTTTGAGCAAACGCGATCGCCCCAACGATGTCATCTAAATGAATCCAGTTGCTGGCTTCGTGACCATCTCCAGGGCGCGTGGTACCAGCGGCGCGGCTGTAGATTTT
>CAYUBC010000485.1:0-3529 GCA_964442885.1 uncultured bacterium
CGCCGAAACCACCACCATCTCCGAACAGGTGCTGCTGCCAGAGCCAGGCATCCGCCGCATCCAGCGGCAGAACGCCCAGTGGTATTCCGATGTTTATCTAGCCAATTTACCGGTGGAACCGCCTGGCTAGCCAATTTACCCGTTGAACTGTCCGCTCCCTTTATCCGAGAACTGCTATGGTGTCTAGCTTTAAAACCCCCGGCGTATACATTCAGGAAATTGCCAAGTTTCCGCCCTCGGTGGTGCCTGTAGAAACGGCCATTCCGGCCTTTTTGGGCTACACCGAACAGACCAATTATCAGGGAGAAGATCTGCTCAATCGCCCGGTTGCCGTCGATTCCTTCCTGGAGTTTGAGCTGATCTTTGGCTCAGCGCCGCCCGTAGGAAATTTCACGGTTAGCGTGGATGCCGACGGTAATGTGCTAGACGGCATCACCGATCCTTACCAGGGCAATTTGGCCCGTTTTCGTCTGGCCTATGCCCTGCGGCATTTTTACGACAACGGCGGCGGCAAGTGCTACCTCGTTAGCCTGGGCGACTACGCTACCTCCAGCGTCAGCGCTGCGGCGATGGCGGATGACCACATTGCTGGGTTAGAGGCGCTGGCCAAGGAAGACGAGCCTACTCTGATTGTGTTGCCCGATCTCAGCGCCATGCCTGCGGATGGCGGTAACGTCCCAGCTAGCTACCACGCGGTTTTGGTGCAGGCGCTGAACCAGTGCGCGACGTTGGGCGATCGCCTCCTCATCTGCGATCTCTGGGATGGCGACCAGCCAGGCCGAGACGGCATTGATGCCTTTCGCAACGGCATTGGCACCCGCAACCTTAAGTATGGGGCCGCCTACCATCCCTACCTGCGTACCACCCTGGCCTGGGCCTGGCAAGAAGACAGCATCACCATTGCCCAGCCGTCCCTGCGCAATGCCGACGGCAGCCTGACCACCCCCAGCCCCCACAACGGCGCGACCCTGGCCGAACTGCTGGTCAACGACAGCAATCCCACCACCGTCAACACCACCCTCTACGCCGCTGTGCGCCGGGAGATGGATCGCTACACCGTGACTCTACCCCCTGCCGCCGCCGTGGCTGGGGTCTACGCCACCGTAGACCGCACTCGCGGCGTGTGGAAAGCCCCCGCCAACGAGAGCCTGAGTTCGGTGCGAGCCCTCACCGTCACCATCGACAACCGCCTCAACGACGATATGAACGTCCACAGCACCGGCAAGTCCATCAACGCCCTGCGCTTTTTTACCGGCAAAGGCCACCTGGTGTGGGGTGCCCGCACCCTGGCCGGCAACGATAACGAATGGCGCTACGTGTCGGTGCGGCGCTTTTTCAACATGGCGGAAGAGTCGATCAAAAAAGCTACCGAGCCCTTTGTCTTTGAACCCAACGATGCCAACACCTGGGTCAAGGTCAAGGCCATGATTGAGAACTTTTTGATTCTCCAGTGGCGAGCCGGAGCCCTGGCCGGAGCCAAACCTGAGGATGCCTTTTACGTGCGAGTGGGTCTGGGCGTAACCATGACCGCCCAGGACATCCTCGAAGGCCGCATGAACGTAGAAATCGGCATGGCGGTAGTGCGCCCGGCAGAGTTCATCATCCTCAAGTTCTCCCACAAGATGCAGGAGGCGTAGGGGATTTTGGATTTTCGACTTTGGACTCCCCTCCTGGGAGGGGTAGGGGTGGGTTAGCAATTTTGCACTTTGAACAGAGCCCTCCTTCCATCCCTGCTGTTGCTGTTTCCTGGTTGCCTTTTTCTAGTCCCGTTGCTCATTGACATCATCCACTCCGCGTTTGGGAGCCCCTGACCGCTATGACTTATAAAACCCCCGGCGTTTACATCGAAGAAATCAACACCTTTCCGCCCTCGGTAGTGCCGGTAGAAACGGCGATTCCGGCCTTTGTGGGCTATACCGAACGGGCTGTGGATGCGGACGGTAGTAACTTGCTGATGCAGCCAACTCGCATCGAGTCGCTGCTGGATTTTGAGACCTATTTTGGCGGCGACCATCGCCCAGCCTCCTATCAGGTCACTCTGAATACCGCCACCAATGAGGTGGGAGCCGTTGCCGCCGCCGCCCGGTTTTACCTTTATGGCTGCCTGCGGCACTTCTACGCCAATGGCGGTGGGCCTTGCTATATCGTCTCGGTCGGTTCCTACGCCGATACGCCAGCCCTGGGCAATGCCGCCGCTACGCCGCCGACGGGTTTGGCTGGGGGGCTGGCCCGCCTGGAGCAGGTTGATGAGCCGACCCTGCTGCTGTTTCCCGACGGGGTTTTGCTGGATGCGGCTAACGCTGCTCCTACCAACCTGGGGGCGCTCCAGGCGGCGGCCCTGACCCAGTGTGAAACGTTGCAGGATCGGTTTGTGATTATGGACTTGCATCGAGGTAATCAGGCTGTTTCGGTCGGTGTAGATCCAATTGGGGCCTTTCGAGATGCCATCGGCACCAGCAACCTCAAGTACGGAGCCGCCTATTACCCCTGGCTGCAAACCATCTATCGGCCTGAGGTGCATTTTCGCCAGCTTAGCTTTCGCAACAGCGGTGGGGCGGCGATCAGTTCCGCTCCCTTAGATGCCCTGCTAAACGGCCCGGACGCGGCCAGCCTCAACGCCCTAGTGCCTGCGGTGCGCAATGCCGACACCACGGTGCAGACGGTGATTAGCGCCGTTAACCTCGGCGGCATGGCTGGGGCTGACCCGCTGGCTCTGAATCGCGACAACATCCATGCTCTAACAGACCACTTTGCCCGGCTGCTGACCCTGCTGCGCCAGGTGCCCGCCTTGCCCGCCGCCGCCACTCCAGAACAGCAGGTGGAGTTTGCCACGGCGGTGCGGCTGCGGTTTGGCAATCTGCTGCTGTTGCCCCGCGCCCTGGCCCTGGCCCTGCCTGGGTTGGGTGCCAATCTCAGCCTGCCAGTGGAGGTGAGGCAGGCCCTCGCCAGTCTGCAAGCTGACACCAACCTGCGCACCGCTCTCGTCAACCTGATTGCCCTGGAGAAAAACCCCAGTGTTCGCTCTGCTGTCGCCGACGATCGCACCGAAGCCCAGGTGAATGGAGCCTACAGCGCCCTCAGCAACACGGGTTGGATTGACCCAGAAGCCGATCTCACAGTGGATGCTATTGCGGCCAACGGTACGGCTCTGGGCGGTGCAGATTTGCGGCTCACGGCACTCAATGCGGCAGCGGCTATTCAGGGGCCATTCACCACCATCGCAGCGGCTCTGCTTTCCCTGGTGGAAGTGGCGGAATTTCTGGCCAACGAGGCGGAAACCCAATTGTTTACCAACCATCCGGTGATGAAGGCGGCGCTGGAGCAGGTACAGAAGACCCTCAGCACGTTGCCCTGTAGCGGGGCTGTGGCGGGCATCTACGCCAGAACCGATCGCCAGCGCGGCGTGTGGAAGGCTCCGGCCAACACCTCGGTGGCCGATGTGGTGGGGCCAGCCATCAAACTCAACGACGCTGACCAGGCCGACCTGAACGTTCACACCACTGGCAAAAGCATCAACGCCATCCGCGCC
>CAYUBC010000486.1:0-3518 GCA_964442885.1 uncultured bacterium
GGTGCATGGCGGCAAACAGGCCCGTAAACCCGCCGCCCACAATGATGGTTGGTGCAGAGGATGGCATTGGCATAGTAAAAGGCAGAAGGATGAAGGCAGAAGGATGAACTGGGATACTTGCGGTGGGACGGAATCAGCGACTTAGGGTGTCCTGGTCACATCGGTATCGGCAAGATATCTCTGCGGTACTTCTCTACCTTGGCAAGGTCAGATGAGAGGGGGATGAGGGTTAACCCTCAGGTTTGCTGAGCCTCTCACCGGATTCTCATCTTGGGTTCAGAAGCACTTCAGAGCGATCGCGTTAGGTGGTAGTAGCGGACTCAGCCACCGATCACCAGGAGCTAAAACCATGAATTTTCAGTTTAAGTACATCGCTATCCTGGCCACCATTGGGGCCATTGGCATGGGCGCGATCGCCGCAGGCAATGCCCCCTCCGGTGCCAATCCCTGTGCCGGAAACCCCTGCGCCCCAGCAGGCGTTGTCGATCCCTGTGCGGGCGTGAATCCCTGCGCCGGAGCCGATCCCTGTGCGGGGAAAGCCAATCCCTGCGCCTCAGCTAATCCCTGTGCTGGTGCAAATCCTTGCGCGGCGGCAGACCCCTGCGCCGGAGCGAATCCTTGCGCGGCGGCAGACCCCTGCGCCGGAGCGAATCCCTGTGCTGGAGCCGATCCCTGTGCGGGTGCCAACCCCTGCGCAGGTAGCTAGAACTCGATAACGGAAGTAAATCTACCGTAGGTGTCTTCGCAAAGCCTGGGTGCGTCTAGGTTTCCCCTTCTGCCTTCTGCCTTCTGGCCCCAGTTAGCAGACCTTCAGGCTTGAGTTTTGACTGTTGTTTAAATGTTGAATTTTGAGGTTCACCGATGAATAGTTCTATCTTTCGATCAACCGATTACGCCCTGCTGGTTCTGCGGTTAGCCACGGTGTTTGTGTTCTTGCCCCACGGTCTTGGCAAAGCTTTCAACTGGCCCATGGCCACCGCGATGTTTTCGGGCATGGGGTTTCCTGGCTGGTTAGGCCCCATCACCGGCATTGTTGAAGTAATCGCCAGTCTGCTGTTGCTGGTAGGCTTTCTCAATAAGTGGGCCAGTCTCGCCTTTTTGACCATCATGGCCGCCGCTATCACGGGCGTTCACCTGCCCATGTCTTTTACAGCGGGTTCGCCCACCCCCGGACTGGAGCGCGATGTGTTGCTGGTGGCCGCCGCGCTGGAGCTAATGGCATTTGGCCCCGGGGCGATCGCGATCGAGTCCCAAAGCCCAGCCCTGTCCGACGCATCTACCGCCGAACGCCGCTTTCAGTGAGCTGTAGTCCATTCAGCCGGCCTTACCCAAGGCCGTAGCGGTAGCTGGCCCAACACAACCTCATCAGCCTGTTGCCCCTGGCGGACATTTCCCCCAGCAACGGGCTATTGAGTTGTCTGAGATCCGGCGATCGCCGCCCGTCCCCTACAGTACTACAAAGGCAGGGGCTGCTCCCGTCCCTCACGTTCGCCAATCGCTGTGCTAACGGGCAATCCATTTCTGCCCTCTGCCCTCTGCCTTCTGCCTTCATCCTTCTGCCTTCTGCCCTCTGCCTTCTCCCCCCGCCCATGACCCACCACAACTGGCTTGTCACCGACGATGGCCGCTACCGCGAGTTCAGCGATGCCACCGTTGTCGAACCCGCCGAGTACTACCGCCTCTATCGATTTTTGACCGACCTGGAAGACATTCTCAAGGGGCCAAAGATGATGACCTGGCCCGTCTAGAGGCCATTACTCCCCTGGTGCGGAAGCTGCTCGTCAGCTCCTACTGGCTACAGATGGAGTATCAAAACCCCGAGCCCACCATCGGCTGGAGCGTTCACTTTCTCTACCGCGAGCACGATTTCCCCATCACCATTCAAATGGTGGCGTGGCTGCCGGGGCATCAGTCTCCCATTCACAACCACGGCACCTGGGGCATTGTGGCCCTGGTTGGTGGTCAAGAACGCAACCGGCTATGGCAGCGGCAGCCCGATGCCAATTCCCCCGATCGCGTTGTCCCCACCGACGAAATCATCCTCAACCCAGGCGACATTGTGGCTCTCACCGCCGACGCCATTCACAGCGTCGAACCCCTGGGCGATGAACCCACCATCTCGTTCAACCTCTATGGCGTCACCAATTTTCAACAGCGCTACCAGTTTGACCCAGACCAGCAAACCGCCCAGCGATTTTGAAAAGTTTGAGAAAACAGATCGGCAGCAAAGGTAAAGCCTAAAATTCTCTAAAAAAAAGCCCCTTCTGTCCTGCTCTCAAAGACAGAAAGAGCTTGTCAATAGTCTGATTGTGAGTTTGGGATTAACAATAGACCTTAGCTACCGGCACGGGGGTTTGCGGCACCGGCACAAGGATTGACCTGCTCTTTACGGCCAGCGCATGGGTTTGCACCACAGGCAACGGTGCCTACAGTGACTAAGCCTGCGATCGCCAGAGCACCCAGGTAAGGTGAGCTACGGCCCGGTGGCGGACGATGATTTCCCCCAGCACCATCGCGCCCACCAAAATGAACAAAATGCCCATGCTGCGCTCCAGCAGTTTTTGCGATAGGCGGCTGGCCACTATCGAGCCCAGCTGCGCCCCAATCAGCACCCCAGGAGCCGTAAACGCCACCAGGTTGAGCACCGTAGACAGGGTTTCGCCCCCCGCCTGGGCAAACTGCACGACATGGCCGATGGAGGCGGTGAGGGCAGTAATCGCCACGACAAAAACACTGGTGGCGACGGCCACGGGGCTGGGCACCCGGCAGCGCTGAATCAAAAAGTAGCCGTTCATTTCGCCTAAGCCCGTGGACACCATGCCCAAAAACAGCGCCCCAATACCCGCCAGCAAGCGCCCCTCGGTGCGGTTGGCCACGGTGTAGCAAAAGGTGTCTCCGGCGGTGGAAGTGATGCAGGTCTGGGGAGATTTGCCAGGGTGGGCCTGGATGTCGGCATCGAGCCGTTTGAGGTCGGTGGATTCTGGCGATCGCAAAAAGCTGGTGGTGATCGCAAACAACCCCACCCCCAAGATGCCCTTGAGCACATCGCTGGGAATGCTCTGGGCCGCCCAGGTGCCCACCAGCGCCAGGGGCAGGGTGATCAGCAGCAGCATTTGGCCCAGCTTGTAGTCAATTAACCCTCTGCGCATGTAGGCATAGAGCCCGCTGGAGAAGCCAAACACCTCGGTAATTAGCCCGGTGCCCACCGCCACCTCCGTCGGCAGCCCCAGCCCAATGATGAACAGCGGGGTAAAGAAGGTGGCCCCTTCGACGCCCGATGCCATAGCGATAGTGGCAATCAGCAGCGCGATCGGAAACATAAACCAGTAATCAAAACTCATAAAAGGCCCGATAAACAAAGGCAAAGGCTGTCGTGCTTGGAATCACTGTGCCATCGAGTTCTTCCACCACCACGGTTGAGAGCGATTCATCCCAACGGGCGCGAATGGTTCGTCCAGCCAGTTCCACCTGCTGCTGGCCCACCTGTTTCAGCTCGTCGTGAACAAACTGGTGGCTAT
>CAYUBC010000487.1:0-3513 GCA_964442885.1 uncultured bacterium
GTTCATCCTTTTCAAAGCGCCCCCTGAAAAAGACCTGGAGTGGGACGATGCCGACGTAGAAGGACAGTTTCGCTTCCTCAACCGGGTCTGGCGACTGGTAGTAGAGTTCATCGCCCAATCCCCTACCGCCCTGGGGTCTAAGGACGGTGCGGCCATCTCCCCCGGCGAAACCAACAACCTTTCTAAAGACGAGAAAACTCTCCGCCGCGCCATTCACACCGCCATGAAGGACGTAACGGAAGACATTGATGGCGACTACCAGTTCAACACTGCCGTGTCAGAGTTGATGAAACTCAGCAATGCCCTGAATGATGCCCCCTGCAAAGTGTCTCCGGTCTACGCTGAGGGTGTTCAAACACTGGTGCTATTGCTTGCTCCCTTTGCCCCCCACCTGGCCGATGAACTGTGGCATCAGCTTGGTCATAACGACTCGGTTCACCGAGCTACTTGGCCCAGTTACGACCCGGCGGCTCTGGTGGCGGACGAAATCACCCTGGTGATTCAAGTTATGGGCAAAACCCGTGGCACCCTGGAAGTGCCTGCCGACTCGGACAAAGCGGCCTTAGAAAAGTTCGCCCGCGAATCTGACGTGGCCCAGCGCTACCTGGAGGGCAAGGAAATCAAGAAGGTGATCGTCGTGCCCGGCAAGCTCGTGAACTTTGTCGTGGCTGGCTAAGTTGCCTCCTGTCCTGCCGTCTTGCTTCCTTCCTATGCCCCAGGTTTCTTTAACGGAGTACTTAGCCGCCGTACAGGCCGGTGAGCTAGTTAGCTTTCCTAGCGATACGGTGCCTGCCCTGGCCACCCGGCCTGAAGCGGGCGATCGCATCTACCAACTCAAACAGCGCAGCCAGACTAAGCCGCTCATTCTTATGGCTGCAAGCCTTGAGGATCTTCTACCCTATGTCGCTGGCACTGAGGCTGAGAGGGACGCATGGCAACAGGTAGCTACCCGACACTGGCCTGGAGCGTTGACCCTGGTTTTGCCTGCCAGCGATCGCCTACCGCCAGCCATGAACCCAGAGGGTACGGGCACTCTGGGCATTCGGGTACCCGACCATCCCCTGGCTCGCTATGTGTTGGAGCGCACCGGGCCGCTGGCCACCACCAGCGTCAACCGCTCTGGGCAGCCGCCGCTGGAAACTATGAGCGCCATCAACGCTCAATTTCCCGAAATTTTTACCCTGTCCTGTGTAGCTATGGATGAGCTTTACGCCAGCCTGACTGGAGGCCCATCCCCCCCGGCTGGCCAACCCCAGGGGTCAGGGCAGCCCTCCACCGTCGTGGCCTGGACAGGCCAAGGGTGGGAGGTTCTCCGCCAGGGCACAGTAAGGCTCGGTTAGATTGATATGAATTAAGCCCCCACCACCCGCTATGAACCAGCTCCTGGGTAACTTCGATGATGACATTCCGGCTTGGCAACTGGCCTGCGATCGCCTGCGGCAGCAGTGTCAGTTTCAGGCCGCCTTTTTAGGCACCGCCTCCCATG
Organism: uncultured bacterium; assembly: GCA_964442885.1. Taxonomy (GTDB): domain Bacteria; phylum Cyanobacteriota; class Cyanobacteriia; order Phormidesmidales; family Phormidesmidaceae; genus Nodosilinea. The sequence goes on from CAYUBC010000487.1 coordinate 1,487, forward strand.
AGCTGCGCGCCCCCATTAATCAAATCATCAGCCTGCACCAGCTGATTTTGGAGGATCTCTGCGAAAGCCCCGCCGAAGAACGGGAGTTTATTGCCCAGGCCAACCAGGCCATTCTTACCGTGCTGAAAAACTTAGACACACTAATTAGCCTATCTAAATTAGACATCGGAGCCTTGCAACCCAAGCTACAGGCGGTAGAACTAGCCTTTGTTTTTTCTACCGTGCACCAGTTGATGGCCATGAAATGTGTCAATCGCCACTGCCGTTTAACCCTGGCCTGTGAAGATGATGCTCTGACGGTGCAAGCTGATGCCCAATGGCTGCAACAACTGCTGGTTGCCCTGGTCGATGCGGCTGTGGCCACTGGCAGTACCGCTGCTCACCTAACCGCAAAACCTCTAGATGCTGCCACAGTCTGCCTGGAATTAATTTGCGATAGTGACCTGAATCAATGGCCGGTAGAATTCCCAACGGCCCTATCTCCGGCTGATAGCCAGCCTCAGGCTTCTGCGGAGCTGTCTTTGTCTCCTGGCTTTAGCTATCAAATGGTGGCTCGTATGGTGTCTCATTTGCGGGGCAGCATTGTTCAAGAGGTGTCTCAGGAGTCTGAGCAACGGCGAATTTGCATCACATTGCCACGGGTAGAGCTTTAACGGATTAACCAGATAGTGTGGAAAAAGGAGTATTCGCTCAAGGCGAAATCTTTTAAGATAGTACTATGTAACTGATCTAACGGCTATGGCTCAAGACCTGCTGAGCGATGAGGTTATCGTCACTGAGGTGGATATCAGCCATCTGGTCATCGAAGACGATACCCCTGTGGATAATTTTCAGTCGGAAGTTCAGCAGCGGCTTTTAGTTGAACCGCTTTATAGCGCCGCAGCGCTGCCTGCCCCGTTTTTAGCCGCAGCGAACGTAGGGCTCTTCTACAAGAGCAAGGGAGAACCGATCGTTCCCGATGTCATGCTGAGCTTAGGGGTGCAACGAGCAGAGGATTTCTCTGAGCGCCGCAACCGCACCTACTTAGTTTGGGAATTTGGCAAAGTCCCTGAAGTTTGTATAGAAATTGTGTCCAACCAGGAAGGCGATGAGGTAGCGCTCAGTCAGAAATCGCGGCAAAAAGGCAAAACCCTGGGCAAGAAAGATCTCTATGCCCAAATTGGTGTTCGTTACTACGTGGTATTTGACCCCTTCCAGCAGATCCAGGGGGAAAATAACATGGATGGAGCGCTGCTGCGGGTCTGGTCGATTGTTGCCAGTGGTTACGCTGAGTTAACCCCCGCCGCTGGTATTACTCACCCTGGGCAGATGGTTCGGCTAGACGCTATAGGGCTGGGCCTGACGCTCTGGGAAGGCCCCTTTGAAGATGACGTGCCTCGGCTTTGGTTGCGGTGGTGCAATCTCGATGGCGTGGTTATTCCAACCGGCGCAGAAGGTCAAAAAGCCGAACGCCTGCGGGCTGAAGCCGAACGCCTGCGAGCTGAAGCCGAACGCCTGCGAGCCGAAGCTGAACGCCAGCGGGCTGACCGCTTGGCCGACCGTTTGCGAGCCTTGGGGATTGATCCCGATCAGGTCTGAGGGCCTATGCCAGGCTCGTTGGCAAAATTAGCCCTTAGAGACTGGCGTAGATAAACCGTTCAAAGCTGCCCTGGTTGAGGCTGCTCCAGGCCTGGATGCGATCGCGGAACCCCTTCCACTCCTCATAAATAGCCTTAAAGTCGGCATCGCTGGCGGCAAACTCGTCATACAGCGCAAAGGAAGCTTGCTGAGCGGCCTGCAGAATGTCGTCGTTGTATTGACGCAGTTCTACCCCACTATCGACTAACCGCTGGAGCGCTTCATTATTGCGTGTCTCATAGCGAGATAACATTTCTAGGTTGGCCTCAAAGGCGGCAGTGCGAATCATATCTTGGTAAACCTGAGGGAGCTTGTTCCACTCATCCAGGTTGATTTGCACTTCTAGGGTAGTGCCGGGTATTAGATGACAATTACTTTGGCGGGTGACGACAACTACTTTGGCGGGTAGT
>CAYUBC010000488.1:0-2155 GCA_964442885.1 uncultured bacterium
CCCTAAACAGGATAGCGAAGGACTTCGGGAGGACTGTGATAAAGTTAGAAGCTAACACACTGGTTTCGCTCATCCTACGGACTGTCTTCTACGATCTCAGATTGAACCGAGTATTCATCAACGGCACCTTCTGACTGAAATCAGCCCATGCCCAGGTCAGTTGTTATCGATTTGGGAACTGGCGACTTGTATAGTGGCCTCCCACGCGTTATGGCCCAACTGTGGGTGGGCGATCGGGCTCGACCAGAACAGCATGTGGGGAGTTTGCCCGCCGTTCCTGCAATTGCAGATTTGTATCGAGATTGGAGTTTACTCTACAAAAGTCTCTGCGAGCGCCGATCCCTACGTTCGGTGATGAGTACCCGGTCGGGTCGAGGTAATGCCCAGGAGGATGATCTGGAAATCGACGAGCTTGGGATTACGAACGTTTCCCAGCTCAGTTTTGAGAACCTTTGCCAGAACCTGCAGGATGCTCTGAATAGCTGGCTGCAAGCAGAAACGTTTCTGCCCATCGAGCGACAGTTGCGATCGCAGCTCAGCCCCGTGGAGGAAATTCACGTTGCGATCGCCACCGATGATCCCCTGTTGCGCCAATTGCCCTGGCATCGCTGGGAGTTTTTTAAAGATTATCCCCGCGCCGAAATGGCATTGAGTTGTTCCACCTATCAACTCCACCCGGCTGCCCCCCGTCCGCCCCACCCAAAAGCCAGAGTTCTGGCAATTTTGGGCAATAGCCAGGGAATTAACCTGGAGCAAGATGCCCAGTTTCTTCAGCAGTTACCCGATGCCGAAACCCAGCTTCTGGTAAATCCCACCCGGTACGAGTTGAATCAACAGCTCTGGGATAAACGAGGATGGGATGTGCTCTTTTTTGCCGGGCACAGCCGCACCGAAGCTCAACAAGAGAGGCAGACCGGGCGTATTTACATCAATGAAAACCAGCAGCACAACAGCCTGACCATTGAACAATTGGAAGCCGCCATTGAAGGGGCCGTGAGCAATGGCCTGAAGCTGGCTATCTTTAACTCCTGTGATGGTCTTGGGTTAGCAACCGCCTTAAGCGGTTTGCATATTCCCCAGGTGATTGTGATGCGAGAACCCGTCCCCAACCAGGTGGCCCAGGAGTTTTTCAAGCATTTCCTGACGGCGTTTGCCGAGCAGCGACAGTCGCTTTACCTGGCTGTACGGCAGGCCCGGCAACAGCTTCAGGGGCTAGAGGATGAGTTTCCGGGGGCGTCGTGGCTACCGGTGCTGTGCCAGAATCCAGCGGTGGAGTCGCCCACCTGGCAAGACTGGTGTAACAACCTGCAACCATCTCTTCAACCGCAACGGCTTTACCGTGCGCTGCAAACGGTTTTGCTGACCAGCCTGGTGGTCACCACACTGGTGGCAGGGGTTCGTTACCTGGGGGGGTTACAGCCCTGGGAGCTACGCGCCTTTGATCACCTGTTGCGACTGCGCCCGCCCGAACCACCAGATCATCGCATTTTGATTGTCACCGTCACTGAAGAGGATTTGCACCTGCCAGAGCAGGCAGACCGCAAAGGGTCGCTCTCAGACTTAGCCCTGGCAAAACTGTTGCAAAATCTGGTGCCCCTAAATCCCCGCGCCATTGGCCTTGATATTTATCGGGATTTTCCCTTTGATACGGCCTCAACCCTATCAGCAACAGCGTTGAAAAACCAGCCTAATTTTTTCGCCGTTTGCAAAGTTGTCGATCAAGCGTCAGACAGGCCTGAAATTGCTCCCATGCCTGATCTGCCCGATGAGCGCCAGGGTTTTAGCGATGTTGTTGTCGATCGGGATAACGTGCTCCGTCGCCATCTGCTGTTTATGGATCGCACCCCCGGAGCGTCCTGTAACACGCCCTATGCCCTCAGTACTCGGTTAGCCTTTAAGTACCTTGAAGCCGAGGGGATTGCTCCAGCTTTTACACCCCAGGGGGAGTTGCAACTGGGCGAACACACCTTTCAACGCCTGCACCGGCATAGAGGGGAGTATCATCGGGAAGATACCGCAGGCTATCAAATTCTATTGAACTACCGCTTTACTCAGCCCTCCCTGAATCCGGCTCCCACCATCACACTGCAGGATGCCCTGGCGGGACGGTTGAAGGCGGAGGATGTCCGCGATCGCATCATCTTAATCGGCCTTA
>CAYUBC010000488.1:2165-3502 GCA_964442885.1 uncultured bacterium
GTTTCTTTCGCGACAAGGGAGGATGCGGCACCCAGCAGCAAAGACTTTCATACAACCCCCTATGGTGAACGAATACCCGGTGTGTTCATTCAGGCCCAGATGGTCAGCCAATTGATTAGTGCTGTCCAGGATGGGCGTACCCCAATTCAGGTTTGGCCCTGGCAGATCCAAACTTTTTGGATCTGGAGCTGGTCTATGGCTGGGGGAATACTCGCCTGGCGTTGCCGCTCCTTACCCTGGCTGTTGGGCCTGGAAATTGCAGCACTGGGAAGCCTGGGCCTGCTCAGTGTTTACGGGCTAACCCAGAGCCAGTGGGTGCCGCTGGTGCCGCCCGCAGTGGCGTTTGTCCTTACCAGTGGTGGTGTCGTGGTTATGGTTGCCAATCAAGATGACCAACAATTTCCTAACCCTCAAGTAAAACCATGATTCGACTCAAACTCAGGGCTCCGGTTGCGATCGCCTTTGTGCTGGCCCTGTCCGGCAGTTTCCCAGGATGGGCTCAGTCACCATCAGCGGTTTCGAACGATCCCATTGCCCCGCTTATCTTCAATGCTCCCCCTGACCCACCTCCCACGGGGCAACCTGGACGAAGATCGGATGCAGGCAGTCGGGGTTGCGGAGGTGAAGAGTCATCCATGGCATCGGAGCCTCTGCCGTTACTGGCCCTCGTACCCGTTCAGGAAACAGCGGGTTCAACGGTGGTGTTTGGCCAGACGGCGGCTGAATACCCGACCTTTTGGTTTTATGTCCCTTACGATGCCTCATTCACCGCCACCTTCGTATTGCAAGACCAGGAGGGCAACCCGGTTTATGAATCGGATGTGCCCCTGCCTCAATCCGCCGGTATCTTCAGTCTGACGCTACCGGCAACCGCCACTCCGTTAGAACCAGGCCAGCCCTACCACTGGTTCTTCAAACTGTACTGCGATGGAGTTTCGCCACCGGATTTCTTCGTGGATGGTTGGATTCAGCGCGAAACACTCTCCCCTGATTTGGCCCAGCAACTTCAAGCAGCAACCCCCCAGGACCAGGTGCGGCTCTATGCGGCTAACGGCTTCTGGTTTGACGCGTTAACCACGGTAGTTAACCTGCATCGCATCGATCCTGAAGATGCAGCCTGGACAGATTTGCTGGATGCAGTCAACCTGGATCATGTCGCGAATGAGGAAATTTTCCTACCGTAGGGGACGGGCAAATTGATAACATCCCAAGGTCATGCCTACGCAAGCGGCATCCACAACGAAGTCATAATGCCAGCGCGGGTACCTTGTTTTGGAGCAAATCCCTGGGCTGGATAAATGAGGTTTAGGTTTTTGAATTGGAGTGTAATTTAAGCC
>CAYUBC010000489.1:0-3500 GCA_964442885.1 uncultured bacterium
GTAAAACCTTAGCCTTCCAAGCTAATGATGGGGGTTCGATTCCCCCCACCCGCTTTCTTTATGTACAGCACCTCATTTTTGCCATCAAGGGCATATTACTGTCACCAAGACAGAATATTGCCGTACAAGAACGGCTAAGAGATTGCTATAGGCGAGATAATTATGGCTAGGCTTATAATCCCCCAGAGTCAAGGTCGATAACTGAAAAGGGGCAAAGGCCACAATGTCAGAATCCATGGCGGCATTCAGTTGTAATCTTGGGGCGGCAAGGATGAGTAGGCTCTACGGCAATCTCGATCCACGCAACATTGCCACGTACTCCATGGGGGATGCGGCCAAGTATCTGCGGATTCCGGCGGCGACAATTCGCTCATGGACGGTGGGGCGCAAGTACCCCATGGCTAATGGTGAGGGATTTTTTCAGCCGTTGATTCCTATCCCGGAGCGCAAACCTCGGCTACTTTCCTTTACCAACTTGGTGGAGGTGCATGTGTTGCGGGCTATCCGCCAGCACCACCATATTGATTTGGACAAGATTCGCAATGCCCTGGACTATATTGAAGCCAACCTGGGCGTTTCCCACCCGCTGGCCCATGAAGAATTTCGCACCGATGGGGTTGACCTCTTCATCGAGCGCTACGGCACACTGATCAACGCCTCTACCGCTGGCCAGATGGAGCTGAAAGACTCGCTCAATGCTCACCTGGCCCGCATTGAGCCAGATGACACTGGATTGGCGATTAAGCTCTATCCCTTTACCCGTGCCCATGAGGAGAATAACCCGCGCATTGTGGTGATCGACCCGCGTATTGCCTTTGGGCGTTTGGTAATTGAGGGGACGGGCATTCCGACCAGTGTGCTGGCCGAGCGCTATTGGGCGGGTGATTCTATCGACGAACTGGCGGAAGATTACCGCTGCGATCGCCTCAAAATTGAAGAAGCCATTCGCTGCGAAAGACCCGTGGCGGCATGACGGAGCTACGACAAACCGTTTTCTTCATTGACCGCTGTTTGGGAAGCGTTCGCTTAGCCACGGCACTGAGAGAATCGGGCATCACTGTCGAAATCCATGACGACCATTTTTCTCAGGGGGCTCAGGATGAGGACTGGCTGCCGCAGATTGGGGAGTGGGGATGGATGGTGCTGACCAAAGATGCCAACATCGCCAAACGCACCTCTGAACGCTTGGCAGTAGCCAACGCCAACATTAGAATGTTTGTGCTGGTGGCGCAAAATCTCCCTGGAGAGGACATGATCGCCGTATTCCGCAAAGCGTTTCCGGCCATGCGAGAGTTTGCCCGGTCAAACCCCTCTCCGTTTATTGCCAAGATTTTCCGCGATGGCAGGGTTGAGGCGTGGAAAACCCATACCGACTTGCTAGAGGAACTGGACATTGTGATGGGATATTAACTCCCCTCATAGACCTTCAGCACTTCGTCGCCGTAGTGGTTGATGACTTTGATGGCGATTTTGCCGGGTTTGCCGTTGCGGGCGGGGGAGGGGAAGGGGCGGCTAATGCTGGAGTAAAGGGCTGACCAGGCCTCTTCATCCACTTCGGCTTTGAGGGCGCGTTTGAGTTTGTCGCAGCCAGCGACTGTAGCCGCTGTAGGGTGAGCAGTGCCCACCATTGGGGAAACTCTTTTTCAGAAGTCGCCTTAGTTGGTTGCCTGGTTCTGTACTGCAAATCCCCATAAGCCAGCAGCGGTTAATAGCAAGGCGGGATAGTCCCCCGTTCTTAATTTGCCATTACAGCCTGCAAGCCATACCTTGGAGGTAACAGCACACGCGCTACCACCTATACGGATGCCCCTTCCGCCCCCACCCAGGTATTTATCAGCTATCGCAGCAAAGATCCTGACCTGCCGCCCCTGCCTGTGGCCGAGCCGGAGTTACAGCGGGAGCCCGGCGGTGTAGTGTCGGTAAAGTCAGGCTTGTATATCGAGCGCCCTCCCGTAGAAGCCGACTGCTACGCCGAAATTACCCAGTCCGGGGCCTTGATTCGCATCAAAGCCCCTCGCCAGATGGGCAAAACCTCTCTGATGGCAAGGATTTTGCACTACGCCAGCGAGCAGGGCTATGCCACCGTGCCCTTAAGTTTTCAGCGGGCCGACAGCGCCCTGTTTACCGACCTGGATCAGTTTTTGCGGTGGCTTTGCGAACAGGTTGGCCGCAAACTGAAGCGGCGCGACAACCTGGATGACTACTGGCAAGGCTTTGGCGGCAAAGACAAATGCAACGCCTATTTTGAAGAGTGCCTGCTAGAAGAACTGCATGCCCCCCTGGTGCTGGCCCTGGATGAGGTGGATATGGTGTTTCCGCACCGGGAGGTGGCCGACGACTTTTTTGGCCTGCTGCGTTCCTGGTATGAGGCGGCCCGCTACGGCGACTCTAGCAGCGAACTGTGGGAAAACCTACGGCTGATTATTGTCCACTCCACCGAAGCCTACGTGCCGCTGAATATTAACCAGTCGCCTTTTAATGTAGGTAAAACCGTTGATTTGGAGGAGTTTACGGCAACCCAGGTGCAGGCCCTGGCTCGTTGCTATGGGTTAACCTGGAGCGAAGCCCAGGCCCAGCAACTCATGCAGCTAATTGGTGGGCACCCCTACCTGGTGCGAAAAGCCCTGTACCACCTGCGCCGCCAGGAAGTGACGCTGGACGGCCTGAGCGCCACCGCCGCCACCGAATCCGGCATTTACAGCGACCACCTGCGCCGACACCTCTATAACTTGCAGCGCTACCCGGAACTAGCGGAGGCCATGCGGCAAATTGTGGTCAAGCGCGAGGCCATTGCCGTAGCCGCAGAGGCCGCCTTTAAGCTCGACAGCATGGGCCTAGTAGAGCTACAGGGCAACGAAGCTCTGCCCCGCTGCGATGTCTATCGGCAGTATTTTCGGGAGCATTTGCGGTAGGAATTTATTCTGGTTTGAAACTATACTGTCTGACCTCATGAACTAGCGCACTAATTTCTGCTAGGCTGAGTTCATCAGAATCTGGGCCAAGGGCGGTAATTTTTTGCTGCAATTGGTCAAATCCCTTAGATTTCTGAATTTTTTGAAACGTAATAACATCTCCTGTCGTCCAGATTAGGTACTCATCCCCTGGATGAAGCTTTTCTTGCACTTCAGGCGGAATTTCGAGCTGGCCATCGCTGGTAACACTAACAACAGTAGCCTTACGCATTAGCACTCTCCGGATAATCCCCAGGTCAGGCAGAATTTATCACCGTTCTAGCCCTGTTGGCCCCATGCCCAGTTCAGCCCAACGCTACCAAGGCGGCGGCAGAATAACTCATCAATGCCGCTCTCACTCCCAGGTGATTGAGCGTGCGCTGGAACTCTTGCAACTACAAGAATTAGAGGCGGCTTACCGGGACGCTGCTCAGGAGATTGATCCAGTGTGGGATGCGGTGATTTCCGATGGACTAGGCGATGAGGAGTTTCCCCAATAGACAGTGAAGAAAATCCCAAAATTTGTGGGTACAGGCCGAAAACGCACTT
>CAYUBC010000490.1:0-3481 GCA_964442885.1 uncultured bacterium
TAGCCTGAACTGCGCAATAAAACCGGCTCTCCCCGCTGGCTGCCATCAGGGTTGACCAGCACGCCTACCCGTACCTCGCCCGGCTCGTTAACCAGGCAAACTCGCTGGGGGTAAGTGACTGATAAGTCAGTGCGATCTTCCTCAACCGAGAGGTTAGCCTGCCCGGTCTGTTGTTGAATGGTGTTTTCCCATTCCCGCAGGTTGGTGCTGTAAGCATCGCGCGTGGTGGCCTCAGCATCATAGCCAAAGCGGTCTTGGATGGAGGCTCGAAGCGTGTCAACCTGGGCCTGGGGCAGGTTGAGGGCGGCCACGTAGGCCATCAACCGTTCGCCAATTTCAGGGTTAAACAGGGGACGGCTGGGCTCAGCAGGAGCAGGCGGTGGGGTTGGTACTGCCGCCTGGTTGGAGTTCGAAGACTGGCCTGTATCGGCTGATGTAGGCGGGGATGCCGGGTTAGGTTCTTGATTGGTCTGTGTCGTTCTGGTATCTGGCTGTGAGGTGCCAGAGGGCGAACGCCGCCTGTTTTGTAGCCGTTGCCCATTAGGGGTCGGAGCCTGGGTAGTTCCCTGAGTTTGCCCAGACAACCCTTGCCCCTGGTTACGCAGCGCTTGGGCCGTAGCTGGCGGTGAGGCTGTGGTAATGCCTCCCACTGGCTGAGTTGCTGGAGCTGCTGCCGAGGGTGAAGGGGGCGGCACCCGCGTAATCGCGACGCTATCCTGCTCTGGGTCAGGGGGCGGAATCGCCGCTTCATCGGCAGCCCCGGTCGGCATTAACAACAGCAGCGCGTGCAGTCCCAGAGAGGCCAGCAGCATAGGGGCGATGAAGGATTGCCACAACGATTTTGAGGATTTATTGGAGGACTTAGGAGTTGCAAAACGAGTAGTCATACTAGGCGGCGGGGGCGTGAGTAATGGCCTGCTTTAAACTATTAGACACAACTAGACACAACATAGACCCAAAACTGGGTTAGCAATAGCCCACAGGCTACAGTCATGACCCTGAGAGAGGCCGACTGACCTGGCTACCCCGCCCTCGGATCGCTCGTCCAGATAATGACTAACCCTGAGGCTTGTTGACCCACAGCCCCTACGCCAATGCCCACGACGGAGATAAATAAATAGGGATTGCCTTGCCGGAGTACCTGAAATAGAGGGCGGCCACAGTACCCCTCGCTCAGGCTGCTAATCTGATAGTCAGGCGGTGGGAATGTGCGCGGAATATCCTGAGTCTCAATAAATTGAACGTTTCGCGTCAGGTAGCGAAGCGACGCAACGTTAGCCGGCGTAGCGTAGGACTCTGCGCTAATCTGCGTAAAAAAGCAGGCTTGTTCCTGGGGTGACCACTCTTGAATGCCCTGACGAGTTGCATAGGCGGCGTAGGGAAAAGAGGTTGCTGTGGAATCAAAATCGCTATCTCCAGAGCCGCGGGTAAGGCGGCTAAAGATTTCGACGACCTCTTCCTCCTGAACAAAAGCCGCCGATTCTTCAGGCTCCGGCTCGGCAGTAAAGGCACTGTCTTCCGGGGGCACTGTCTCAGCCAGAGATTGCTCTGGGGGTGGAGTTTCTGGATACTCTTCAGGAACGATGGGCTGCGTGGGGGCCGTAGGAGCAGTGGGCTGGGTCGGAGGCGGAGCAGCCGTTTCAGCTGGAGGAGTATTAGGCAGTTCTGGCTCCAGTTCTGGTTCTGGGGTAGCCAGGGTGCTAATGCTCAACAAATCAACGAACTCCTCCGAGGCTTCTGCCTCTTCTTCCACCTCTGGGGCTGGGCGCGAGGGCAGGGGAGCCACTAGCAACAGTCCGTGGAGTGCAATCGAAAACACAAACAGAGGCGCAGCCAGGGTTTTAACCCAGTTCGACGACCTAGCTTGATATGACTTAGCAGGCTCTCCCATGGCGGCGATAAACCGAAGTATTTAGAACAGGCCTTCCCCAGGCCAACTTAATGAAGTCGCCAGGCCGGGTCAGATAAAGAATCTCTAACAGGCGTGGATATTCCCCCAGGCAACAAAGCCCTTGGAAAGAAGAAGTCTCTCCAAGGGCTGGCCTTAGAATCGTTTAACCAATGTCCAGGCTGACGTTACAGCGACGAGAGAATGGAGGCGTAACGATCGTCAGACAGAGGTACGTAGCCAACTTCAGGCACAATTTCAGAAGCGTTGTCTAGAACAAACTCCATGAAGGGGCGCACATTGGGGTTGCCTTCCAGGCTGTCCTTCTTCACATACATAAAGATGGGTCGAGACAGGGGAACGTAGGTGCCATCTTCTACGTGCTCTGGGGTAGGCAGCACACCATCAACTGCAACGGCCTTGAGAGAATCGTTGTTTTCCAGGTAGTAGGCTAGACCAAAGTAACCCAGCGCGTTAACATCGCGGGAAACGCCCAGCACCAGAATGTTGTCATCTTCGCTGGCGGTGTAGTCAGCCCGGCTAGCCCCTTCTTCCCCAACGATTTCGTCGGTGAAGTAGTCAAAGGTGCCGGAGTCAGTGCCAGGGCCAAATAGGTTGATGGGCTCATTGGGCCAGCTGGGGTCAATCTGGTTCCAGCGGGTGATGGTGCCCTCAGCCGCGGGCTCCCACAGCATCTTGAGCTGTTCAACGGTCATTTCTTCGGCCCAGGTATTTTCGTTGTTAACGACAACGGTAAGAGCGTCGGTAGCCACGGGCACTTCAATGTACTCAATGCCAGCCGCAGCGCAGGCGTCAATTTCTTCCTGCTTAATGGGGCGAGATGCACCGGTAATATCCAGTTCGCCAGCGCAGAACTTCTTGAAGCCACCGCCAGTACCCGATACGCCAACGGTGACGTCAATACCGCGATTTGCGGCCATGAATTCCTCAGCCATAGCTTCGGAAATGGGGAAAACGGTACTAGATCCGTCAATTGTAACTGTCGAATTCTGTGAAAACGCACTGGGAGCACCGATGCCCAGGGCTACTACGGCGGTAACGGTCCCAGCCAGGACGTAGCGATTAAATTTCTGTCTGCTCAGTTCCATACAACACTCTCCGTGGCGTTCTAAAGACACTTAATTCGCCATTACAAATGTTAAAGGAGCAATCCTAAGAAAGACCCATGTTAAGGGTAAGGCTAGGTTTAGAAAACATTAATTAAAAATTAAGTATTTGGTGCCCTTGCATTCAGTTAGCTGAACGTTATGGATTATTCAACCGCTAGGGAGACTCGATTACCGCCAATGGCCCGGAGGTCAGTAAGGAGCGTGGCGACTTCGCTATAGGTTAGCTCTCGGTCAGCCTTGAGCACCAGCTTGCCGTTAGGGTTTTGGGCAAAGTAGGTGCGCACTTCCTGAGACAGTTGGTTGAAGGTAGTCGGCTGATTATCAAACAGCAGGTTGCCGTCTTTATCTAGCCCTACGACCATGGCTTCGACCTCTACAACCACGGTCTCTTCACCACTGCCGTCCCCTGATACTGACTGCGGCAAACGCACATTGAGCAACTGCTGCCCCGTCAAGCTCATGG
>CAYUBC010000491.1:0-3470 GCA_964442885.1 uncultured bacterium
CGTTCAAGTCATCCATCATGAGACTCAAAAAAGTTTTCTGCACCACTAAGGGTGTCTACGTATCTTTTTGAACCTCGAAAGAGCTTAGATGCCAGGTGCTTTCCCAGCATCGGTCTGGCATGACGGGCTTACATCGCTGGCAGAGGCCAAGGTAGCTTACCGAGACTTCAGAACCCGCCCAAAGTTGGAAGCCACAATGCGAGGCTGGCCATCGATAGTTTGCACGGTGAAGGTGCGCTCTTCCCGCTGAGTAGAGCCATCGGGGTAGACGTAGGTGTTTTCCCCCAGCAGTTCTACAGTGTCGTCAGATTGGCGCGTAACCCGCAAATTTTCCACCGAAACGGCCTCAAATTGGGTAAAAAAGCCAGGATCAAACTGCTGAGCCATTGATCCCCCAAACTGCGATCGCGCTTCCTCCCAGGCTTGGTTGGAGATATGGCTGTATAGCGTGGAGACTGCCGCTTGCGCCGTGGCTGGGGTAAGCTCTGCCGGGGCATTAGCTGGGGGCTCTGAGTCTGGCGGCGGCTCAGGTTGGGAGGGTTCTGCGACGGGTGAGGGAGTGGGCGATGGAGACACCTCTGGGTCTGAGGCTACAGTCTCTGGGGGTGGGTCTGCGGCATCTACTTCGGTGGGAGGCGAGATAGCATCATCGGGTGCCGCCCCAGTTTCAGGGACAAGGGGGTCTGGAGTTGGGGTGGGTGTGGCGGGATCATTGCCTGCGATGGGATCTGGAGCCAGGCTACGCCAACTGAGCAGGCCGCCCAGGGCCATCGCCGCGATCGCCGCCAGAGGCCAAATCCATAGCACAGACGAGGGCCGCTGTCTGCCTGAGGTAGGGGAGACAGACGCCTGGGTTAACTCTGGCTGGCGACTGACTGCAATGGTCGGGCGAGCCTGGGTTGGCCTGGGTAGTGGATCTGCCGCCCCCCGCGAAGTATTAACCGGCGGGGGAATGTGCTGACTGAGCCCACGGGGTAACGCCGCCAGAGCCGCTAGGGCATCGCTGGCTGTGGCATAGCGGGTACGAAAGTCGTAGCGCACCATTCGCTCTAGAATTGCCAGCAGGGCAGGATGGGCCTTAGGGGCGTACCGCTGCCAGGCCAGTTCGCCGCTGTAGGGGTCTGGTTCAAACTGGGTGGGGTCGCAGCCGGTCAGGGCTTGAATGCCCAAAACACCGACGGCATAGATATCACTGCTGAACTGGGGCCGCCCAGCCAGTTGCTCGTTGGGCATGTATCCCTGGGTGCCAATGGAAATCGTGTGGCTCAGGTGGGAGCGCAGGGCGGTGGGCTGAGCGCTGACCTGCTTAACCGCACCAAAGTCGATCAAGACCAGGCGGTTGTCGCTGGCGCGGCGAATCAAATTGTTGGGTTTGATGTCGCGGTGGATCACCCCTGCCCCATGCACAAAGGCCAGAATACCCAGCAAATCCCCCAAGAAGGTGACTACCTGGGCCTCTGACCAGGGCACACCGGGCTGCAATTCCTGGGCCAGAGAATGTCCCTGGATATACTCCTGAGCCAGGTAAAATTCCTGGTCTTCCTCAAAGTGGGCCAGCAGCCCCGGAATTTGAGGATGGGAGCCCAGCCGATACAGCACCTGGGCTTCAGTATCAAACAGCCGCCGCGCTACTTGTAGCTCTTCTAAACTAGCCACCTGGGGCTGAAGCTGCTTAACCACACAGAGCGGATGCCCCGGCAGGTGCAGATCCTGGGCTTGAAAGGTTTGCCCAAAGCCGCCCGCCCCCAAGGGCTGAAGCAGGCGGTAGCGCCCTCCCAACGGTCTAGACTCAGGCTGTAAATCAGGAATGCGGGTCATAGGGTGAAAGGCAGGAGGATAAAGGCAGAAGGATGAACAGGTGGCTAGTCATACAACAGGGCTTGAGTTCGGAACTGTCCTAACCAAACTGCGCTTGGTCATGGGTTTGGCGGGAAGTAGTCACCTAAAAAACTCAGTATAGATGACTGATGCATAGCCCTGTCTGGTGCCCGAAGATGCGGGGGAGGAGCAAGAGATTGGAGGTTAAGAAGGGTAATTAGCCCAGTCTGCGCGCTCGATTTGGTAAAGGCAGGTTGGTTTACGCTGCCATTGGATAAGTTCAATCAGGCGCATACCGTTCTTTGCGGCCACGCGGCGGGAGGCCCAGTTAGCTGGGTGAATCAGCGAAATCAACTGATCGCAGCCGAGCTGATTAAACCCGTCCTGAGCATAGCGTTGGCGGTTGCGCTCAATCCAGCTTTGGGTCATGGCCCGGTCAAACGGGCTGGGATAGAACTGCATGGTTTTAGGGTTGGAGAAGATTTCCAGTAAGGGCTCAACATCAGTAGGTGCCATTTCGCGGAGGGTGAGTCGGGCTGTGGTTATTTCCATAGGCTAGTTCTTGAAGGTTGGCATCCAAAAATCATAGTTTTTCGTATTCCTCTATGAGTGCTCTAGCGGGGTGCTCAGTTGTTGGTCTGATGAGGAAAACCATCATGCTTCCAGAGAAGATGCCTTGGCGAAATGTGTTGATGGCTGTTTGTTCCTGTCTGCTGGTGATTGGGTTATATTCGCCTGCCTTTGGTCGAGTTGTGGCTCAGTTACCCATGCCCACAGCCCAGCTCGACATGGCTGGCCTGTCTGCATCGGCTTACGGGTCGTTGGGCACCGAGATAGATACAAATCTCCGCGCCGCCCGCTCGGCGTTACTAGCCCAGGGCACTACGACTGGCTCAACAGTGACCTATGTGGCCGTGCTCAACCCTAAGAATGTGGTTCCTACTGCGCCAATGGCCCAGGCTCGCGGGGCGGTGGGCGCAGCGCTATCGGGAAATCGACTGGTGGTGCGGGGTAGCTTTGGCAATTTGACCAGTCCTCTGCGAGACTATGCCACCGATCCCGTCAATCCGCCGAACCCAAATATTACCTCGGCCTTTCACCTTCACCAGGGCGGCCCCGGCGAAAATGGCCCCTTCCAGTACGCCCTGGAGGTGATGGTAGACGGCACCGGCCACGGTGGTCAGGCCAGGGGAGAGTACACCCTAACGGCTGAACAGTTACAAGCCCTGAATAATGGAATGCTCTACGTAGACCTGCATACCACCCGCAATCGCGGTGGAGAACTGCGCGGCATTTTGATGCCGGGGTGAGGAAAGTTGGTGGGTGATGGTTGGTGGGTAAAGGGTGGGAGAAAGCATGGCTTGGGCGTGGGTTGGCCCTCTGCTCTAGGGTTCTGTTAGGTTGGCGAACACGCCAGAGCAGAGGAGATTTAAGTTACAGCAATTGCCCTAAGTCTGGCCCGTTACTCCAGCAGCAGGATCTTATCCATCACCACCATCCACTGGTTGGGCAATACCGTAGTGGAACGGCCCTCACCGCTGGCCTCAGCCGCAGGGGTGGGGACAGGAATCGGCTCGCACCAATCATTCAGGTCAGCATAGCCGAGGTGATGCAGGATTTTGATGGCGCGGTCTAACCCCCGCAAACTGCCG
>CAYUBC010000492.1:0-3467 GCA_964442885.1 uncultured bacterium
CGCCAGCGCGTCCATTCGGCATCGTAGGGGTTGGCGGGGGGCGCTTTGCCGTTGTGCTCCCGGCGATAGAGGTTGATGGTGTAAGGATCGTAGCCAAAGGCCACCGGCAGACCGAAGTGGTCATCAAGCTGGAGGCCATCGACGGCATAGTTATCCATCAGCTCCGCAATCAGGTCGAGGATGAAGGCTTGCACCTCCGGGTGAAAGGGATTCAGCCATACCCGTGAGTGTCTGCCCTCCTGGTAGAGGCGAGCAGCAGGCAGCGCCCCCTGTTTTTGGGTCAGCCAGTCGGGGTGACGCTGAGCCAGGGCGGAGTTAGCCGGGGCCATAAAGCCAAACTCAAACCAGGGAATAACGCTAAGGTTAAGGCTTTTGGCGGTTTGAATCAGGTCGAGCAGCATGTCGAGATCGCCCTGGGCCGCCTCCAGCGCTTCGTTGCGACCTTGAGCCTCCAGATCGGGATAAAGCCCCTGCTTATAGCCCGTTGCCCGTTCCCCCACCTGGCTGGGATAGAGGGTATAGCCCCAGCTCCACACGGCAGGGTAAACCGTGTTAAACCGATGATTCGCCAGACGTTGCAGGGTTTCGTTAACCGCTGGCGTGGAAAACAGAACCTGGCTGTCCACATTGGTCAACCAAACGCCGCGAATCTCCGTGGCCACCTGAGATAGCGCTGGCCCTGGCCCCAGCAAGCCCTGGGTCACAACAAGGATCAGAGCCGTCCATAGGGCCAAACCTGCATGAAAAAACCGACGCATAGCGTGTGTCTCCGGGGGGGGGGGAAGGGGGAAGAGGGAAGAGAGAAGAGGGAAGTAGGGTGGGCACTGCCCACCATTGGGGAGACTGTTTTTCAGGAAACTCCTGAGTGCCTTCAGGGTTTATGGCTTTATTAGAGGTGAGGCTTGGGTCAGTAGTTTGATGCCCTGGGCCTGCTTTTCAAGTGTCTTGCTTAGGGGCTTACCTGCAATCGATAGACCACGCCATAATCCGCATCAGCAAAGCCCCCCGTGGTGTGGATGAGGGTTAGGAAGGCGATCGCAATCACCAACTGGCACCCTAAGATAGCCAGCCAGACCTTTCGATGCTCAGCAAAGACCGACGCCAGCCACACGTACATCATCGGAAAGGCCACGAAGACGTAGTGAACCGGAACGTTGATGGCAAACAGGGTGAACATCACCCCGGTCATCAAGCCAATGGCGCGCAGGTAAAACCCCAGGGGAGCGGCGACTGGAGAAAACAGAGACTGAGTAGGATGGCGAAAGGACTTAAGCCATCGCCCCATACCCCATAAACCCAGGACTATCACCAGGCCGTGGACAATAGCCACGCCGTAGGTCGGCCATCCCAACACCGTTGGCTGAGGCAAAAAGTCTGCCCAGAAGTGGCTGCCCAGGGAGTAACTCAGGTTGACCCCCAGGCTGGTGGTAACCCAGTGGACAAAATACTTAGGCACCAGCAGCCCCACCCAGGAGCGGGCGGCATGGTTAGGCGTATTCACCGCGTAGGCGACCCAGGGTATAAAGGGAATTAGCCCCAGCAGGGTGCCGACCAACCAGCTCAGCCAGCGCACCCGAAACAGGGGATGATGCCGCCAGTCGGTGTAGACCGTCCACAGCCACAGGGCGGCAGCCAGAAAAAAACCGCTCATGTGGAGCTGGCCAATTAGCGCTCCCACCAGTCCCCACCCAAAAGCCCCCCAGCGGCGATGCCGGTACCAGTGGGCGATGATGATTGCTGCGCAAAACAGGGGCAGCAGATCCGTAGTCCACAGTTTGCGAGAGAAAAGAATAGCGATGGGGGATACCGCCGCCAGGGTAATGCCCCAGAGCCAGGTCGATCGCTCTAGCTGGCCTTGCAACTGCCAGTAGAAAAAGCCAAATAGTCCCCACAGCACCGCAATGTTCAACCCCTGCACCCAGCGCACCAGGGCAATGGGCGTTTCGGCCAGGTAGGCCAGCAGGATAAAACACCACGCGCTCAGCCCCGGATTTTGTAGCCCGGTGCTGCTGGTCATACCCAACAGGGGCCAGGGCTGCTGACCATCGGCTACCCGCCGCGCCGTTTCATACATCCAGATTTCATCGCCTTTCCACTCCATATCGGCGGCCCACAACAGCCGTAGGCCACTGCCGATGACCAGCAGCACCAGCATCCACCTTAGATCCTGGGCCAGCGGTAAATCTTGGGCCAGCGATGATTTTCGGAAGGTCGGTAGAGGTTTCACAACGGTTGAAGTCTTGACTGCCCAGTTCACCTTACGACGATATCCCCCAACCGATCACGCTGATTTGCGCGGGAGGGGCATCAGCCACCCTCAAGCTTGGGGCGGCTGGTGATTAGCGCCTTGCACCACAAACCCAGGCGGCGCATAGCCTGCCGGTAAATAGTCGGCGGGAATGGTGGAGTGGTTGCCATCCCGCAGGGCCGAGAAGGCGGGCGACAAAATTTCGATGCCTGCTTCGTTGCACGTGTCCTGAATATTTTGGTGCAGTTCAGAGTAAATAACGGGCATCATGGCGGGAGTGCGGGTATAGGCGTTGAGCTCGTAGCTGACGTTGAAGTCATTCAGGTTGGTTTGCAGCACAAAGGGAGCGGGCTCCAGTTCGATATCAGCGGTTATCTTCGCCGCCTCAATGAGCACCTGGTGAATTTTGCGCCAGGGCACATCGTAGCCCAGGGTAACGGTGGTGTGAAGCAGCAGATAACCGTTGGACTCGCGGCAGATGGCGCTGTAATTGGTCAGGTTACTGTTGAGTACCGAGGCATTGGAGATGGTAACGGTTTCCTGCTTGGGGGTCAGCACCCGAGTCACAAAGAGAGACTTGTCTTCCACTTCGCCAATAATGTTGTCAATGCGGATAAAGTCTCCCAGTTGAAAAGCACGGGTATAAATCAAAATAATGCCAGACAGGGCATTAGCCACCGCCGAGGAGGATCCCAAGGTTAGCAGTGCCCCCAGGAACAGGGAAATGCCCTGAAACGCTGGCGAACCAAACCCTGGCAACAACGGCGCGACAATGACCAGGGCAATGGCCACAATCAGCAACGACACCAGGCGAATCGTAGGCTGCACCCACTCTGGATAAAACCAGGGGTAAACATCGTGACGACCCAGTTCAATAATTACTTGCTTCGCGAATTCAATGACGTAGTAAGTAATGGTAGCCAAGATCCCCAACATCACCAGTTTGGGCAAATAGGCCACAAAGCCTTCAGCCAGCAGGTTGACGCGATTGGCAATGTTTTGCAGAACGCTGTCTCCCAATGCCTCCGTAGCCGGAAACTGGCTCAGGACAAAGGGCACATAGAGGTATAAGGCCAGCAAAATTAACCCAATTCGCAGCAGCCGAATCAGCCCGCCTACCAGGTAGTTAGTAGCCCCAGGCCCCAGGAGTTCTACGGACTGAAATCGAACCGCTAGCGTCCCCGCGTCGCGTCGGTGTTGGATGTTGATCAATGCTTTA
>CAYUBC010000493.1:0-1318 GCA_964442885.1 uncultured bacterium
CATCGTGCGCGACATGGCGGAGCTGTTGCCGATCGGCGGCCAGGTCTACGCCCAGACCACCAATCCAGCGAGCAGCACCGGCGACGGGGTGGCGATGGCCTGGCGGGCGGGGGCACAGCTTCGGGATCTAGAGTTCTTTCAATTTCATCCCACCTCTCTAGCCCAGCCGGGGGCACCGCCTTTTTTGATTAGCGAAGCGGTGCGGGGAGAAGGGGCGCATCTAATTGACGCCAGCGGCTACCGCTTCGCCCAGGACTACCATGCCGATGGTGAGCTAGCCCCTCGCGACGTGGTCAGTCGAGCCATTTTTCATCATCTGCAAAAAACGGGTCAGCGCCAGGTCTGGTTGGATATGCGCCCGATTCC
This sequence comes from uncultured bacterium, assembly GCA_964442885.1. Lineage (GTDB taxonomy): Bacteria > Cyanobacteriota > Cyanobacteriia > Phormidesmidales > Phormidesmidaceae > Nodosilinea. Next base: position 367 of record CAYUBC010000493.1, read on the forward strand.
GCCAGAACGCCTCCAGTATCGCTTTCCGAATATTATCCAGGTCTGTCGTAGCTGGGGTTGCGACCCGCTGACCGAGCCCGTGCCCGTGGCCCCGGCGGCCCACTACTGGATGGGCGGCATCATCACGGATTTGCACAGCCAAACCAGCCTGCCCGGCCTCTACGCCGTGGGCGAAAATGCCAGTACCGGCGTGCATGGGGCCAATCGTTTAGCCAGTAACTCGCTGCTGGAGTGCCTGGTCTACGGAGCCGAGCTGGCTAATTTGCCCCTTCAGCATCAGGCAACCCTGGAGTCTGATGCTGTACCAGAGTTTTCCCTGGCGGCGGCCTCCTCCCTACCGGCCTTCAGCCCTGCCGAGGCCGATGAATCTACCCTAAAAGCCCGTCGCAGCCAGCTTACCCAGCTGATGTGGGAGTACGCCGCCATCAGCCGGAACCAGGCTGGGTTGGAGTGCGCCCTCGCCACCCTGGCCACCTGGCGGCAAGAAGCCCAGCGTCACCCCTGGCTGAATGACCTCAAAACCCTTGCTCCCGGCCCTACTCGATTGCTCCCGCCGGAGGTGACCCCGGCCCTGCTGCGAACCTGGGGTGAACTGCGCAACCTCTACGACATGGCCTGGCTGGTGCTCAACAGCGCCGCCTTTCGTACCGAGAGCCGGGGCGGCCACTTTCGGGAAGATTACCCCCACACCGACCCGGCCTGGCAGGTACATACCCTGGTGGAAACGGATCAGTGGCGCAAATCTAACCCACTTTCCTCTGGCCACAGTTAAATGAACTTGTTAGGCTATGGTGAGGGTTTAGGCCATCAGGCAGAGGTGTCTGGCTGACGGCTTGAACCCTAACTTGCCCACTGGCGTGATTGTCCTGGGCGGGGTTTCAAGGTCTGGTAACGTCTAGCAGTGTGTTATGGCCACTCAACCCAAATCCCTGTTTGATCAGTTTTTGGCTCC
>CAYUBC010000493.1:1328-3464 GCA_964442885.1 uncultured bacterium
TTCCCCTTTCAGCATGTTTTGATTGATCGCAACGCCATTCTGCGGCTACGCGACAGCATTGACTGGGACGCGGGCATCGCGGCGTTTACCAACCCCCAGGTGGTTTACCCGGAGTACTACAAGGCCAGCAACTTTCACGGCATTAAAAACGGCTACCTGACCTTAGATGCGGCCCTCACCTACGACCCCATTACTCAATACGTTCTGCCTCCTGGGGAAACCTGGGTGCGCGAAAGCCTGGTTAAGGCTATCCAAGGCCACCCCCGCCGCATCCTGGACCTGGGCTGTGGCACCGGCAGCACCACCCTGTTGCTGAAGAAGCGGTTTCCCCAGGCCGAGGTAATGGGTCTTGACCTTTCTCCTCACATGCTGGTGATGGCCGACTACAAGGCCAGAACTGCTCACCTGGACATTACCTACCGCCACGGCAGCGCTATGGCCACGGGCTTGCCCGATGGCTCCTTTGATGTCGTCTGCGCCACGCTGCTGTTCCATGAAACCCCGCCAGCGGTGGCCAAAACCATTCTGCGCGAGAGTTTTCGCCTGCTGGCTCCGGGCGGCCAGATGCTCGTTTTGGATGGCAACCAGCGCACTCTGCGGGCTACGGACTGGCTTAACACGGTGTTTGAGGAACCCTTTATCCGCGACTATGGCCAGGGCAATGTGGATGCCTGGCTTGGGTTTGCCGGGTTTGAGGCGGTTCGCACCGAGGATGTATTCTGGCTGAATCAACTCAGCTATGCGCGCAAGCCCCTGCCCGTAGATAGCCGCACCACCGCCGAGCACAGCGCTGCCTATCCCTCTGGGGGCTACCCTGGCGATCTCGCTATTCCTCAACCGGCTTAAAGGTGTCTCGCAACGGCTCGAATCGCCTATCCTGGGGCTTAGCATAGTGCTTTGGGCGGGTTGCTGGCATGGAAATTGATATTTTGCTGCTGACGGTTTACTTCATTTGCGTTGGCTATGTGATCTATCAAATGGCCCTGTCGGTAGAGGCGCAGTTGGAAGACCAGGTGGCCCTCATCCCCGATCCCGAAACCCTCAGTCGCTCGGTCGCCGACCAACTCACTAACCAGGGGTTGCCGCCGGGGATGGGAGAAGTGGTTGCTGCCGCTACCGAGCCCCTCAAGCCCGCTATGGCGCTCAAACTGGCCGCCTACACACCCAGGCCCATCAACGCCCCAGCCGAGTCTGCCCCGGCCACAGACGGGCAGATTCTGGTGCAGGTGTTGCCCCAGGGCCCTCACCCGCTCCAGCCGGTCAGCGCTCTAACTGTTCAGGTTGTCAACCAAACTACCAGCCTGCAAGTTGCCGTGGATTGGGACCGCAGCTCCTTTACCCGGATGAATAACCAAACCCGCCGGGTAATTCGCCGCACGCCAGGGATGCGCCTGGATTTAGCCCTGCCCCAGGTGGCCAGTGTGGTCATTCCCAACCAGTTCCTGAGCACGCTAGTCACCAGCGAAGACAGCTTTAGCCGCGACCCGGCCAGCCAGGTCTTACAAATTTCAGAACCCTTAATAGACACCGAAAAAATGCTGGGCCTGCCAGTCCCCGCTAGAGCCTATTCCCTCAATCTAGTCATCCAGCTCATGCCGATCAGTGGCCGGGGGGCCAGAGTCATTGTGCTGCTGTTGCCCTTCCGGTTTCGGCTAGAACGGCTGACCGCCAAAGCTCCTATTCCCTACGTGGACTGGATTTTGAAACGATGAGATCAATTTTGGATTCCCCTCCTGGGAGGGGCAGGGGTGGGTTTTGAATTTTGAACTTTGAATTTGTTACAGGTAGGCCAATCCCTAATTTCCATTAAAATCGCCAATCCAAAATCCAAAATCGCCAATCCAAAATCCTCCTTACTCTCGCCGTTGCTGAAAGCGGTTGCGCAGGACGATGGCCAGGCTGTTCATCATGATCAGCATGATGAGCAGCACGATAATCGCCGCTGCTGCATTTTCGTGGAACGCTTTTTGGGGGCGGCTAATCCAGTTAAAAATCTGGATGGGCATGACGGTGAAGGCGCTCTGGGCTACCTCCCTGGGGCAGCGCAGCAGGTCGAGGGGGTTGAAGTAGGGGAAGTCTTCAGTACATCCTGGCGTAAACGGCACAAAGGTGAGTGCGCCGATGGTAATAAGGGGA
>CAYUBC010000494.1:0-3455 GCA_964442885.1 uncultured bacterium
CACGATGCGCGCACGGGTGTCGCTGCTGAGCCGCACGCTGCTGTTGCCCACCAGAGAGCTGGCTGGGTCGGTTATTCAACCGTTCGCCCAGGCCCACCTGGGTCAGGGCCGCAATGGCTCTTTCCTGCCGTTCCGCCTTGCCCACCCCAGAATAAATCATGGGCAGTTCCACATTTTCCCGCGCCGTTAGCTGGGGTAGTAGGTGAAACTGCTGAAACACAAAGCCAATTTTTTGATTGCGGATGTGAGCCAGATCGGTGTCGCTCAAGGTGGCGACGTTTTGCTGGTCAAAATAATAGTCTCCCGCCGTGGGTCGATCCAAACAGCCGATCATATTCATAGCGGTGGATTTGCCCGACCCCGATGGCCCCATAATGGCGCAGTATTCTCCCCGCTGAATGCGCAGATCTACGTTCCACAGGGCTCGTACCTCAGTATTGCCAGAGCCATAGATTTTTTGCAGGTGGCGAAACTCAAGCAAGGGACTGGACACAGGTCTACCTCTGCATAACAAGGAATTAAAACGGATCCTGAGAAATGTTATAAATCTGATAGCGCTCTTCAATAATGCGATCCACATCCTCAGCGGCCAGGCGCTTGACGTAGTTGAGTTTGACCTCCTCCAGGAAATTCACGACCAGCGCTTCTAGTTCCTTCACGTCTTCGTTTTCTTGAACTTGGATTTTGAAGGTGTCCGTGAATTTCTGAATCAACTCCTGGGTGAGTTTGGCACCTTCGGGATTTTCGACCGCACCCTTAACCACGCCGTAGGCATTGGCCGAAAGCTGGGCTACCACCCGCTGAGCAATTTGATCGGGCAAGCCGCCTACCCCTGGCAGTTGCTTAAAGCCCTGATAGCCCGGAGCCTGGTCAAAGGCTTGAGAGATCGTGTGCTTGAGCAGGGCGTCCACCTCTGGCTTCACCTGGGGCAGCACGTTATATACCGTCAATGCGGCTAGCCGCTGGGAGAGCACTTCGATTTCGTTAACACCGCTGACATCAATGTAGCGACGATCAGCATCAGTGTTGAGGAGAGCCTGGGTGACGGTGCCATCGCGAATCAGGGCTTGCATCTGGTCAATCAACCGTAGAATTACCACCTCGGTCAACTCTACGGCCACCTGGCTGAACGCAAACCGGCTGATTCGATCCTTGGTTGGATCCAAGTCAATTAAATTAGACTGGTTGACTCGAATGGTGACTGGCAGAATGCGCACCAGCGCCAGCCACGGCACCCGCAGCGTACTAAAGGGAATCACCAGCAGCACATCGTACCAGCGCCAAAGCAGGGCATCGCGCCAGGTAAAGTTCTTATAGCGGCGATCGAGATAAAAGCAGCGGGCCAGTAGCTCTAACCCAAACAGCAGGTTGAACCAGATATCAATGCGCCAGAACAGATCGACAAACCCGCCATGAACGGCAATGCGGCGAAAAAAGTTGGTTTCAATAACAGGCCGAATGTTGTTGTTAAAAAATGCCATTTCCTGGGCAAAGCCGGCCTGGCTGAGGTGCTCGTAGCTCCAGAATTCCGTGAAGGAGTCCGTGGCGGATTCTATACCCATGCGATCGCGCATTTGGTTTTTAATCCGCTCCAAATTGCCAGATTTATTCGCAATCTGAAAGGGATTTTCGGTCACCATTTCGGTACTCTGGGTCTGCAACTCCGCCAAAATTTTCTGAGCTTCATCAGAAACCAGGCCAGTTTGGGCCACCTGCTCCTGGAGTTGATCCACCGTATCCAGATAGTTGACCGTAAAGCGATGGGGCTCAATGCCCTTAAAAGTTTCGCCGTACCAGGTAGTAAAGCCCGGCAGCCGCCTCAGGTAAAAATCTCGCAGCGGAATATAGCTCAAATCCAATATCACTAAAACCAGGTTTAGCAGCGCTATCATCGCCATTAAGCGCTCAAACCAGAGAGACCGGCCCCGACGAGCATCATACTTAGAAAATTGACGACTACCAGACGATGAGCGACGAGGGCGAGATAGCGCAGCCATAGGAGCCGATGCGATTTACTAAGAGTCCTTTGACACAATGCCTGGTATTTGAAGTTTTGTCACCTATCCCCAGCCCGGAGTCAGGCCAAAATTCGCTACCATAGTTGTAAATATTTGTTAAGTCGCTCCCCATGACTGTCTCTACTCCCACCCCCGTTACCAACCGCCCGCCCAGCGCCTACTGGCAATGGCGAGATCAGGCCATTCACTACGTTGTAGCCGGGACGCCTCACAACGACCGTCCCCCGCTGCTACTGGTGCACGGCTTTGGGGCTTCCACCGACCACTGGTGGAAAAACATTCAGGGCTTGCAGACCGACTGTCAGGTTTGGGCCATTGACCTGCTGGGCTTTGGGCGCTCTGCCAAGCCCGACTGGGAGTACAGCGGCAGCCTGTGGCAGGCTCAACTCTATGAGTTTATTAGCGAGAACATTGGCCGCCCTGCGGTGCTGGCAGGCAATTCCCTGGGCGGCTACACCTCCCTGTGCGTAGCCGCTAACCATCCCGATGCGGCGGCTGGGCTGGTATTGCTCAACAGCGCTGGGCCATTTTCAGAGGCAACGCAGACCGCCCCGCCCCGGCCTAACCCGGTGGCTAAGCTGGTTCAGTCCCTTCTGCTGCAACCGCTGCCAAGTTGGCTGCTGTTTCAGTACGTGCGCCAGCCCGCCATTATTCGCCGCACCCTGGCGCAGGTTTACCTGGACAAATCTGCGATTACCGACGAGTTAGTCGAGGACATCCGCCGCCCCTCCTGCGACCCTGGTGCCGCCAAGGTGTTTGCCTCGGTGTTCAAATCTCGCCAGGGCGAACGGGTAGATGCTCTGCTGCAAAAGCTGACCTGCCCCTTACTTATGCTCTGGGGCGAAGGCGACCCCTGGATGAACTGCCGCGAGAAAGGCGCAAAATTTAAGGAGTATTACCCTTCCCTGACCGAACACTACCTGCAAGCTGGCCACTGCCCCCACGACGAAGTACCCGATCAGGTGAATGGGCTCATTCGAGAGTGGCTTGAGACCTTACTCGACCCATAGCGGTTTTGACGTTAGCGAGGCACAAGGCATTTGTTTAACCAGCAGGCCAAAGAACTCTGGGATCTAGCCCCTGGTCAGATCCTGGGGTTTGGGCTTCGATAGAATGAATTTACGGCCTTGCGTGAGCGGAGAACTGTACCGATGAGCCAAGCCCTATCGCCAAAATCTCAGGTGTTGACCTTTGAAGACTATCTGCGCCATGACGATGGCACCGATACCCGCTACGAATTGGTGAATGGAGTGCTGGTGGAAATGCCCCCAGAAAGTGATGAAAACCTTGGCATTGCCAGAAAACTCCTCCTGGAACTGATCAAACATATTCCGGCGGATTGGGTCGTCTGGGGGACAGAAATTGAAGTGACCGGACAACGCGCCACTGGCCGCATCCCAGATCTGCTGGTGCATACCGAAGCATCGAAGGCCGCCG
>CAYUBC010000495.1:0-1309 GCA_964442885.1 uncultured bacterium
CAAAGGTGGGGTTGCCTATTAGTGTGCTGGCTACGAATCTACTGGCATTGGACAAAGACGCGGTTAAGATTCAACCGTTGCAGCCCCGGCGTACTGGTCAGAAAACAGGCTGAAACAATCCGCCAGCACCCGATTGGAAAATAAAAACCCTTCGGGATCGCTCAAGCGCAGCCGTTGCAGTGTAGCCCAGGTCTCTCCCTCAATTACAACCCAGCCCTGCTGACAGTGGGGTTGCAGGACTCGATAGAGACGTTGCCAGGTGGATGAATCGCAGAGCGCCCGAATCTCATCCCCGGTAATGCCCTCCGCCAACCGCAGCCCTACCATCAACCGGTCTAGAAGTTGCTCCTGGGGGGGCGTTGGCGGCTCGGCATGAGCCCCAGCCGCCGCCTGAAATGTCGTTACCCACTGGCGATAGGTCGTCAAGGTGCGGGGCCGACTGACCCGCTGCAACTGGGTGTAGCTGGTGGCCCCCAGGCCGAACCCGTAGTAGGGCTGATTGCGCCAGTAGGTGAGATTATGCCGACAGCGATGGCCCGGTTGGGCGTAATTCGAGACTTCATAATGCTCGTAGCCCTGGGCCGTCAGGTAGGCCTGGGCCAGGCAATACATCTCTGCCGTTTGCTGATCGGTGGGTAAGGGGGCATCGCCGGGTTGGTAGCGCCTGGCAAAAACGGTCTGGGGCTCCACCGTCAGGTCATAGACCGAGAGATGGTGTGGGGCCAGGGCCACGGCTTTAGACAGGTCGGCGTGCCAATCGGCCAGGGTGAGGTGGGGCAGCCCAGAAATTAAGTCCATGCTCCAGTTGGGCATCGCTACCTGATGCAGCCAGTCCACTGCTTGCACTACATCGACCACCCGATGGAAGCGCCCGCAATCTTCCAGGTGCTGATCATCCAGGGACTGAACCCCCAGACTAATCCGGTTTACCCCAACGGCCAGGTAGCCCTGGAGATGGCCCAGGGAAAAGGTACCCGGATCCATTTCCATAGAAATTTCCGCCCCAGGTTCAAGCCCAAACCGTCGATCAAGCTGGGTCAAGATTTTTTCGACCTGGGGCACCGACAGCAGAGACGGCGTACCACCCCCAAAAAAAACCGTTTGTAACGGGGAGCCCCCGGCTGGGGTAGCTGCAATTTCAGCGCAGAGCAGCTCGACATAGCCCTCCACCGTCAGCGAGGTTTCGCCCCGTTGCTGATTGCCCAGCACCGAAATCGGAAAATCGCAGTAGAAACACCGGCGACGGCAAAAGGGAATGTGAACGTAGGCCGAGATAGGAGCTTGACTCATAGCCGGAGTTGGCGATCGC
>CAYUBC010000495.1:1319-3453 GCA_964442885.1 uncultured bacterium
TGGCCTGAGCCCCAGATTCCTCAGGGGAACTGGCCTGGGGTTGACGAAATCGATAAATGTCTTCTAAAACGCTCACCCAGCCTTGAACCAGGGAGTCGAGCAGTTGATTGCCTTTTTCAAGGCTAGCCACCGTGGGGTCGCCCAGCACGCCGCTAGCGCTCAAATCTCGGGTCACCCAGGCAAAGGGCAAGGCCCCCTCCATGGTGAGTTGGCTGTTAGTGGGTAAATCCTGGGGGAACTCTGCCCTGGCCAGAGCTAACCGTACCTGGTCGGGCAAAATCGACAGCATTAGGCTGGTTTCTGCATCGCCCGCGTGGATGCCCAGTTCCAGCTCCTGCGGGGTGAGCACTTCGCTAGCGCAGTTGGGCACCGCCCACACAAACAGCGGAAACACCATGAAATCTGCATAGGTTTGGTGCAAATCGCGAGCGGCAATTTCGAGCACCTGGGGTTGGCCACCGTGGGCATTGAGCAGCACCAGCTTACGAAAGCCTGCCCGGTAGAGGCTCTCGGCCACATCATGGATAACTCTGAGCAGCGTCTCCGCCGACAGGGTAATGGTGCCTGGGAAATGCCAGTGTTCGTTGGATTTGCCGTAGTACAGCGGCGGCAAACTGTACGCCGACACAGACGGATCCAACCGTGCCAGGGCTTTTCCCAGTACTGTAGCACTAATAGCGCTGTCTACCACCAGGGGCAAATGGGGGCCATGCTGTTCAATCGCCCCCATCGGCTGCACAATCACCACCTCATGGCGGTCAGGCATGGCGGCAATATCGGTCCAGGTCAGATAAGGAAAGTAGCGCTCAGGGGGGATAGAGCCATGCATGGCTGGAGGGGAGAAACTCATACCCTAATACGTTAGCGCGTTAGCGCCTGGACTCCCTGGACGGGCTGAGCTAGTAGCGGCGCAACCGGATCAATCGGCAGTCTGAGCGCCGCCATGCCAACCCCAAACTTTAGCATTTCCTGACATTAGCCCTTGACACAAATAGAGTAAACAGTAACAATGAATACAGAAATGAATCGTTCATCTCTCTCTGAGAGACGGAAGTAGGGCAAGAGCCCGAAGGAACGCGCCTCTGTTTACACCCTTCACTCATTAAGGAGAGGCGAGTTATGTCCCTGAAGTACCGTGGAATTAGTTACGACGCTACCCAACCTCAGGTAGCGATGTCCGAAGAAGTCATTGGCCGTTATCGGGGTGCGGTAGCCAAGCGCCACCTGGTTAAGCGCGCCAGCGGTGCCCCCGTTCAAGGGTTGAAATACCGGGGCGCGGCAGTGCGTTAGGGTTTAGGCTTCGCCCCAGCGGCCTGGCCAATCCATTGCTCACATCATCTCGTCCAAGCGCTCCTCAGGGGGCGCTTTTTGTGGATCAGCTAGCCCAATGGCTGGCTTAACCCGACCTTGTCTTAACTTTATCTGGGGGATTGCTAAGCTGATATCAAGTTTGGGTGGCGGCAAGCCGTACACTGATTCGTGTTCGTGGTGCATTCCCTGGTCGAACTAGGGGCTGTTTTCTCTCTATGTTCACCAATAACCCGATAGCTGTGGCAGTGTTTTGGTATCTCATGGGCCTTTTCACCGGAGGCATCCTGCTCGCCTGGTCGTGCCGGCAGCAGCAACGGCGGCAACGGCGGGTATTGTCTCTGCTCCAGGCTGACTCCTGGCCCACAGCCCTGAGACACCTGGAGCACCTGGTGGCGGCCCATCCAGAACAGCAGCAGCAGCTTCACTACCTGGGAACCAGCCGCGATACCCTGGAGCGCATTCTACAGGCGGCTCCCATTGGCTACCTGCAGGTGGATGATGAGAACCAACTGGTCTGGTGCAATGATGAAGCCAATCGCCTGTTGCGGATGAACCAGCCGTCCATTGGCCCGGTACAGCGGCGACGGCTGTTGCTGGAAGTGGCCCGCTCCTACGAGCTGGATGCCCTGATCGATGAAACCCGCCACCACCAGCAGCCCTGCCAGCGAGAATGGATGCGGTATCAGATTTCCCCCGATCCGCTTCACCCCAAAGAAGAGCCGACCTATCCGCTACGCAGCTATGCCATTCCCCTGAGCGGCGGGGAGGTGGGGGTGTTTTTCGAAAATCGCCAGGAGGCAGCGCTGCTGGTGCAGCAGCGCGA
>CAYUBC010000496.1:0-3444 GCA_964442885.1 uncultured bacterium
TGGCGGGGCAGGCTGCATCTAGCTAAATATTTTTGCTACTTTGCTGCGGGTTGGGTTGATCTGTCAATGGCAGCGTAAAGATAAAGGTGCTGCCCTTACCCAGAGTGCTTTCAGCCCAAATTTGACCTCCGTGTTGTTCAATAATGCTGCGGCAAATGGCCAGCCCTAGCCCGGTACCGCCGCGATGTTCATCATCGAGAATATGGAGTTGTTCAAACTGATCAAAGATGGTTTCTAACTTGTCCTCTGGAATGCCCTTGCCTTCATCTTGCACGGCTACTCTCAAGCTGTTAGGAGTACCGTCCTTAGTTGTCATTCCAGAACTGGCAGACTGGTCAACCGGCTGACCAGTCTTAGGAGCATGGTAAAGTTCTGCCGTAATGTGGACGGTTGAACCTTGGGGTGAGAACTTAATAGCATTACTGAGCAAATTAGCCAGGGTTTGAATAATGCGGTCTGGATCAACCCAAAGGGATAGGTCAATCGGTGAGGTAACAATGGAAATGTCATCCTTTTCAGCCATAGCCTGCATTTCGTCAGCGGCCTGATGCATGAGGAAAGCGAGTTCGCAAACTTGCCTATTCAGACTTATTTTGCCAAGCTTGATGCGCTCAATGTCCAGGATATCGTTGACTAATCGGACGAGGCGATTGGTGTTGGAAAACGCAATTTCGGTCATGCGCTGGCGCTTTTCTGTCGCAATGTCTAGATGCTGCTGTACCAATAGCCCCAGGGCCGTGCGAATGGAGGTCAGTGGAGTTCTCAATTCGTGGCTAACCACAGAAATAAACTCATCCTTCAGCCGATCGACGGTCTGGCGTTCGGTGATGTCTTTAAAGATGATGACAGCGCCCAGGATTTCGCCCTGTTCTTTAATTGGAGTGCTGATATATTCAACGGGGAATAAATCCCCCTGGCGACGGCGGAAGAGATCCCCAGCATGATGATGGGTGGTACCGTATTTCAGCGTCTTGAAAATTGGGCTTTGAGCCCAAGGGTAGGGAGCCTGATTGGCAGCCGTTAGCTCGATCAGGTCGTGCATAAACTGCCCCAACATCCCGGTTGTGGAATAGCCTAGGGTCTTGGCGGCGGCTGGGTTGACAAAGGTAAATCGGCCTTGTAAATCGAGTCCATAGATACCCTCTCCGGCAGAGTTTAAAATCAGCTCATTTTGATGACTCAGACGCTTCAGGGAATCTTGCGTCAGGTGAAGTTGGTGCAGGGCATTTTCTCGCTCCTGGATTTCCCGTTTGAGCTGGGTATTAGCCTGTTGCAGTTCAAGGGTGCGCTGAGCTACCCGACCCTCTAGTTGCGTATTGAGGGCGCGAATGTGGGCATAGAGGTGGCTTTGGTAAATGACCTGGGCAAACTGGTAGGCCAGCCGTCTGGCTAAATCGATGTCCTGGGGTGTCCAGGGTTGGGCCTGGCTCTCGTTGAGTTGCCGCCAGGTTTCAAAGGATTGCCGGGGCCGCTGCTGGCGAGGATCCACACTATCCAACCGACCCGCCCAGATGGTTTCAACGTCAATGGCCTGGCGAAAGATGCTGAGGTACCCCAGGTGGTGGCTGCGGTAGGTGAGCTGGGCCACCACCAGCCCACAAATTGTTTTTGGCTCTAGCAGAGCCCGGATGGGCAACGGTAGTTGAGAATGTTGCAGGTCGTCGATGGCCCACAGCAGTTCTCCCGGTTGGGCCGGGGTTTCGGTACGAAGCCAGCCTCGCCAGGCCAGGAGTTGTTCTAAGGGAGGAACCTTGGGCTGGAGAGCCGTTGGGCGATCGCCAGCCTGGGACACCAGGGAGAGTTTTTGGGGAGGAAGCTGTAGCGATCGCGGCTGTTGACCAACCACCAGCAGTTTGCCCTGGGTTTTGCCCTGAGGATAGTTGAGGAAGAGGCGGCCACCAACTCCTCCCAGGGCTCTAACGGTTTTATCAAGGGCGGTTTGCAACGCAGGGCTGGGAGTTTTGTGAAGCAGGGCCGCCACCTGGTTGATGGTGGCCTCGTGCTGGGCATGCAGGCGACTCTGGCTCAGCAGCATAGCATGGGACAAGGCCACAGAGACTTGATCGGCCACCAACTGCACCACTTCCAGCTCCCTGGGGCTGACCCGCCAGGGGCGGCTATGGTGGGCCACCAAAAGGCCCCACAACCGTTGCTGATGCAGCACCGGCACCACCAGCGACGCCTGAACACCCATGTTAGTGAGGTATTCCAGATGGCAGGGATCGACCTGACGAAACTGGATATCTGGCCCCAGGGAGCGCTGATCGCCATCGCTGAGCAGGGGGCTAACCCCAATTTCTTGCTCCGCCACATTGACAATGTTGCGCTGGCGAACCGTCAGAAATAGCTCCCGGGCGTCCTGGGGAATATCCTCGGCGGGAAAGCAGTGGCCCAGCAGCGAGGGCAGGCGATCTCGATAAATTGATTCGGCCACCACTTTGCCACTGCCATCGGCTGCAAAGCGATAGACCTTGACCCGATCGGTTCTGAGAAAGGCTCTGACTTCGGTTGCAGTGGCCGCTAAAATCTCCGGCAGTTCAAGGGACTGACGGATGCGGTCGGTCATCCGGTGAAGCAGAACTTCAAGGGCGGGGCGGTTAATGGGCATGGGAGAGCGGGGGTGGGTTTGAGCTGTTGCAGCAGACGTTGAACCAACTCGGACGTAGGAAGAGCTTTGTCGATCACGTCGTTGGCCCCGGCCAGCATGGCGGCATGGCTGTGGGAGCTATCGGCATAGGCGGTGAGAAAGATAATGGGTAGATGCTGCCAAAGCGGACTCTGGCGAATGGCTCGGCAGAGTTCAAGCCCGTTAAACTCAGGCATTTCAATGTCGAGTACCAGCAGGTCAGGGACGACCCTCTGCAGGCTAGACCAAAGCTGGGCCGAGTGGGCCAGGGTGGTCAGGTGCAGTCCCCAGGGAGACAGCAGTTGGGGCAGGGCTTCAAGCAGATGGGGGTCGTCGTCTACCACCAGCACTTCGGCAGTCATGGGTTGAGCGCGCAGGGTCATCCCCCAATCGATAATGTCCGTCACGCTGGGATTGTGTAAGAACGTTGATGCCCCCAAACGGGCCGCGCGAATGCGCTGAGGCAGACTACCATTGGCGCTGCAAACCAGTACGGATAGTGCCGGGGCCATCGCCCTGATCACCGCTGCAAGCTGCCGTTGGTTATCCTCATTCATGGTCTCTAATCCCAGGTTGAGGATAAGCCAGTCGGTTGCCGCCAGGGATGGGCCAGAGGCGAGAGCACTGGCGGTAGACGGGAACTCCGCCGTCAGTTGCTCACCCAGGGCCTGCCACGGTTGATCCGTCGGCCAGGTCTGCACTGTCAACCCCTGGTTCTGGCCAGCCTGCACAACATCCGGGCTCAGCTCGGCCAGAGCATCCAGGATGATCAACAACGGCATAGCCGGGAAGGGAGCGGCGGGCTCTGGCAAGGTCGG
>CAYUBC010000497.1:0-3444 GCA_964442885.1 uncultured bacterium
ACCCTTCCAGTTGCTAATGTATGCGGCCTTTTTGGTGGCCTTTGCGGTTAAGCTACCTATCTTTCCGCTCCATACCTGGCTGCCCGATGCTCACAGTGAAGCGCCTGCTGCCGTTTCCATGATTTTGGCGGGCGTGCTGTTGAAGATGGCAGGCTACGGTCTCATCCGTATGAACATTGAGATGTTGCCCGATGCCCACCTCTACTTCGCGCCGTTCCTGGTGATTTTGGGTGTCGTCAATATCATTTATGCCTCGCTAACGGCCTTTGCCCAGGATAATCTCAAGCGCCGTATGGCCTACTCCTCGGTGGCTCACATGGGCTTTGTGCTGATTGGCTGCGCCTCCTTCACCACCCTGGGTATGAGCGGTGCCATGCTGCAAATGATTTCCCACGGGTTGATTGCAGCGGTGATGTTCTTCCTCTCTGGGGTGACCTACGAGCGCACCCACACCCTGGATATGTCAGAGATGGGCGGCATGGCTCGCAAAATGCCGACTACCTTTGCCTTCTTTACGGCGGCTTCGATGGCTTCCCTGGCTCTGCCCGGCATGAGCGGCTTCGTCAGCGAAATTGCTGTATTCCTGGGCATGGCTACTAGCGATGTCTACAGCGCCACCTTTAAGACTGTCATCGTTATCCTGGCGGCTGTGGGTGTGGTGCTTTCGCCGGTTTATCTGCTCTCGATGCTGCGGCGCATTTTCTACGGCGATTCTGGTCAGGTTGTGGCTAAGGTGCCCAATATGCTGGACATTCGCCCCCGCGAAGCCTTCGTTGCGGCCTGTCTGCTGGTTCCCATCATTGGGATTGGCCTGTATCCCAAAGTGGCGACCCAGGTTTACGACCTGAAGACCGTTGAGGTAGCCAGTCTGGTGCAGAACACGCTGCTAGTGGCTGAGCAACCGGGCTCTCTCTACGCCAACATTCTGACAGTTCCTCAATCGGCCATTGCCAGCGCTCCCGACCTAGCCACTAGCCAAATCGACTAGATCGCCCTGTGCGTTCTATCCCTGACCTGATTTGGTGGCTATTTAACTCAGACTTCAAACACCCAGTCCCTCGGCCTGGGTGTTTGTTTTAGCGATGACAATTCCCATAGTGTCTCCAGGGCACTCTGGATTTACGCCTCCCTGGCCACAATTATTGGAGTGGCCCAAACCTTCTGCTCGCTCTATTGGTTGTTTTCATTACCGTTTTGGTCGTCGAGAATCATCATGGCTCAGCATTATCACTGTCCTCACTGCCACAACTCCAACCTGTTGCGCATTGGCGTACCCGGTATTCGGCAATGCTCTCGCTGCAAAGCCTATGTGGATCTGCGCTCTAAAAATTGGCTGAAGCAGTTGTTTGCCAACCTGGCAGCGTAGGGAAAGGGGTTTGGGGTGTCAGGCATCAGGCACCAGGTATCGGCATCAGGCACCAGGTATCAGGTATCGGCATCAGGCACCAGGTATCGGCATCAGGTATCAGAAGGTCATCGTTGTATCCAGAAGTCAATCGTTAGGCTGTAGGCCGCATCCTAGACGATTTATCGTTGTGCTGCACAAGCTTCTACAAGCTAATATCCGAAGCTCCTTCCTTGAGAGACAATAGAAATGTCCCCCAGGAAGGTGGTGCTATGGCCGGTAAGTTTTTCCAAAAGCCAGGGCCAGAGTTGGCCGACCGGGTTCCCCCAGGCCAGCATTTGGCTAAGGGCTTCCCAGTGCTGACCTATGGTGATACGCCCCAGGTTGCCCAGGCCGATTGGAGCCTGACCATCACCGGGTTGGCCGAGCCAAAAACCTTGACCTGGGCAGAGGTGATGGCGTTACCCCAGAGCGAATTTACTGCCGACTTCCACTGTGTTACCACCTGGTCAAAGCTGGATGTGAGCTGGGTCGGGGTGAAGATCCCTGACTTGATGGCGCACATTCAACTAGAACCCCAGGCGGCCCATGTGATGCTGCACTGCTACGGCGGCTACACTACTAATCTGGCCCTGGAGGACTTCGTTCGGCCCGAAAACTTCCTGGCCCATACCCTGTTTGGGGAGCCTTTACCGGCTGAACACGGTGGCCCCATGCGCGTGGTTGTGCCTCATCTCTACGCCTGGAAAAGCGCCAAGTGGGTGAATGGCCTGGAGTTTTTGGCCACTCAAGAACTCGGCTTCTGGGAACGCAACGGCTACCACGAGCGCGGTGAACCCTGGGCCGAAGAACGCTACAGCATTGCCTAGACCCTACAACCTCTCAGGAGGTGTGTGATGACAACAAAGACGATTGTGCTGCACCAAATTTGCGGGCATCGGTTTGTGGGGCGCAACGCCACTGGCGATCAGGTGCTGGTAGATGGCGACCAGCCCAGCATTGGCATGCGCCCCACCGACCTTCTACTGGCGGCGCTGGGCTCTTGCACGGCCTACGATGTGATTGACATTATGCAGAAAAAGCGGCAACCCCTGGCCCGCTACCGCATTGAAGTGGTCGGTACCCAGGCCGAGGAGCATCCCCGGCGGTTTACTCATATCACCGTGACCCATTACGGGGCTGGGCCAGAGGTCACTGAAGCAGCCCTGGCCCGGTCAGCGGAGCTATCTCACACTAAATATTGTTCGGTGGCCGCTAGCTTAAAGGCTGAAATCACCGTCAACGTCGTGGTGGAACCCTGGCTAGAGGGTACGTCATAGGGTCATCGCCAGAGCAGTACCATCGCCAGGTTAGGATTATCCCGGCACAGGATCCTCATCGCCAGTGCCGTTTGCCGGTGATAAAAATGCCCAGGACAATGCCGATGAGCTGGTTATAGCCCATGGAAACTACCAGGGCCGGGATGGGAAAAAAACCTTTAATAAACAGCACCAGCGCTAAACAGGCCACCAGCGCCCACAGCACGCCCGTATAGAGATAAATCTGACGAAAGGAGCGTTCCATGACCACAATGGCCAGGGCTCCAATGCCAAAGCCAGCGGCTACGGGCAGGGCCAGCAGCAGTAGCTGAAAAAAGGCAGAAAGCGCCCCGCCCAGGTTGCCCAGCAGCCAGGCTAGACCAAAGGCCAGCATCATATCGGCTACGGTGGCCATGGCGACAACAACGGCTGCGGCCAAGAGCAGAGTGCACCAGGGTAAGGTTTTGAGACGCCAGAAAGGGTTATGCATAGTGGTTAAATTCGATGGACGTGATAGGTGGGAAAGGCACCATAATGTTTGGCCCAAAGCACCTGGCCAACGTAATCGCACACGAAGGATTGCACATTTTCTGAAGCGGCCATGGCAGCGAAAGCCTGGCTAGCATAGACGCGACCGGGGGGTGTGATGGGTTCAATGCGGGCGGCGTGGTTAACGTGGTTACCGATGTAGTTAATCTGTCCGGTAATTGGATCCACATTGCGATAAACTGGCCCGGCGTGGAGGGCAATGCGGAGGTTCATATCGGCGGGGAGGCCGTAGCGCTGCCAGTCAGTATTCTG
>CAYUBC010000498.1:0-3439 GCA_964442885.1 uncultured bacterium
CCAGCAGATTGATCTGCTCTGTACCCGCTACCAGATCGAGCCACCGAGCCAATCTGTCGCATTGTGCAAAATTGCACTAACTTCGGCACCCCGATAGCGCCAACTTCGGCACTCCGATAGCGCCAACTTCGGCACTTGAATCGCACCAACTTCGGCAGGTCAGCATCCACCCTGTGTTAAGCCCCGATACACTGCGCTCGACCGCGAGACAGGAGGGCGTGAGGGCATGGGACGACGAAGCCAAGGAGAGCAACTGCCGATGGACAAATTTCGAGAGATAGTGCGCCTGCACGGGTTGGGCTATAACCAGAGCGAGATCGCCCGCAGCTGCGCCATTGCCCGCTCAACGGTGCAAGATTACTTGCGCCGAGCCAGTGCCCAAAGCCTGAGCTATGCCCAGGTCGAGCGGTTGAGCGATAGCGAGGCTACAGCGCTATTGGGCAAAGGGAAGCCAACCGTCTCCTCAACGGCGGATGAGATTGACTTTGAACGGGTGCATCGGGAGTTGCAAGGTAAAGGCGTGACCCTGATGTTGCTATGGCAAGAGGGGGTTGAGCAGCAGCGGTGGAGGCTGAGTTACAGCCAATTCTGCCGCCACTATCGCCGCTGGAAAGTGCGTCAAAACGTCACCATGCGGCAGCACCACGAGGGTGGCGAGAAGTTGTTCGTAGACTATTGCGGCCCCACAGTGCCGATTCGGCATGCTGAGTCTGGGGAAATGACACAGGCACAGATCTTTGTGGCCTGCTTTGGAGCGAGTAACTACACCTATGCCGAGGCGACCGAAAGCCAAGCCTTACCCCACTGGATAGGGTCGCACCAGCGAGCCCTGACCTTTTTCGGTGGAGTACCCAAGGCCATCGTGCCCGATAACCTCAAGTCCGGCGTCAGCGACCCCTGCCGCTATGAACCGGGCATCAACCGGAGCTATCAGGCCTTTGCGGAGCACTATCAGGTGGCGATACTCCCGGCCCGCCCCAACAAACCCCGCGATAAGGCCAAAGTGGAAAAAGCGGTGCAGGAGGTGGAGCGCCAAATCCTAGCGCCCCTGCGCCATCAGCCCTTCACCAGCCTGAGTGAGCTGAATGCGGCGATTCAAACTCAGCTGAGCCGCCTCAACGAGCGCATCATGACAAGCTATGGGTGCTCCCGGCGCACTCTGTTTGAGCAGGTTGACCACCCCGCCTTGAGGCCGTTACCCGCTCAGCCCTTCACCTTTGCTCACTGGAAACAGGCCAAGGTGAATTTGGATTATCACCTGGAGGTAGAGCGGCACTATTACTCGGTGCCCTACTGGTTTGTGCGCCGGGAGGTCAGCGTCAAAATCAGCGAGCAGATGATTGAGGTCTTCTACGACCACCGACGTATAGCCCTTCACCCCCGCTCGACAGTGCCCTACCGGCACTCGACCCTGGCTGCCCACATGCCCCCTGAGCACTGGGCTTATAAAGCGCAATCCAAGGCCTCGTTTCTGGCCTGGGCGACCCAGATTGGCCCCCAGACCCGCCGACAATCGGAGGCTATCTTTGAGCGCAAAGACCATGAGGAGCAGGCCTTTCGCACCCTCAAGGGGGTACAGGGTTTGGCGACACGCTATTATGGCCCTCAACGGCTGGAAGACGCCTGTCGGCGGGCGAATACCTTTGCGCTGGTGGGCCTCAAACGGCTCAAAGCCATTCTCGGGGCAAACCTCGATAGCACTCCGCTACCCGTAGAAGCGGAACCGGCTCCATCGGCCACCCACGACCATGTGCGCGGCCAAACCTACTATTCCTAATCCCCTAATCCGATGCAGCAAACCCTAGACCAATTAAAGTCGCTCAAATTAGCTGGCTTCCTGGAAGCCTGGCAGGAGCAGCAATCTCAGCCCACCTATCAGTCGCTCTCCTTTGATGAACGCTTAGCCCTGTTAGTGGAGCGCGAGGTTCTCCGCCGTCAGCAACAAAAGCAGGCCCGACGCCTTAAGCAGGCCCATCTCTTTAATCCCGCTACCCTCGCCGAGGTTGATTTTGAGGTGCCTCGGGGGCTGAAGAAGGCCCAGTTCCTGCAATGGGCACAGGGCCAGTGGGTCAGCCAGCATCTCAATCTAGTGCTGGTGGGGCCAACTGGGGTGGGCAAAACCTTCCTCGCCTGTGGGCTGGCCGACCAGCTCTGCAAGCAGGGCTTTACTGTGCGCTATCTGAAAACCGCCGCGCTGTTGATGGAGTTGAAGTTGGCTAAGGTGGATGGCTCGTTCCCCAAACTCCGCAAACACCTCGCCACGTTTGACCTGATCCTCCTCGATGAGTGGCTCAGAGATGCTCTCTCCCCCAATGAGGCACGGGAGATTCTCGATTTCCTCGATGACCGTTACCGCACAGCGTCCTGCCTCTTTGCCACGCAGTTCCCGGTCAATCAGTGGCATCCTCAAATTCAAGACCCCACCCTCGCCGATGCCATTCTTGACCGTATTGTCCATGACTCCTTACGGCTCACGAATCGATGCGCAAGCTCACCAGTTCACTCCAGCCCCCAACCGAGGCTACTCAGGAGGTCAATTCATGACGTCTCGTGCTCCGCCCATTGCAGCCCGCGCCACCAACTGACACCATAATGAAACTGACCTGTCCAACCACCGCGATTCTGCCTTAAGTTCTTTGGGGTGCCGAAGTTCATGCCACTCGGTGCCGAAGTTATGCAAATCCGCACATTGAGCAGCACCCAGGGGTTAGAGGCCGTTGTGAAGCAAGGATTTCAACAATTGGCGGAGGCATTAGCGGCTAACGTTGCGGTTCCGCCAAATCCCAGGGTTCAAGAACCAGTCAAGGAACGTATTGCGATCCGGGATCTTGAGCTTGCCGACCTGGCGGTTGAGCCGAGCGAGGCTCAGACTATCCACGCGGCTCAGCAGGCCTATCTAGCATTGGCTCAGCAGGTGATGAATGAGCTAGGGCTCGACTATGAAACGCTGTGCCAGCGCTTTGCAGGGAATGCGTGGGCAGCGATTCGACTGGATGAAGCGGTGGTGCTGCGAATGCTTCGGGCAAGGCGATCGCCCTTAGCTGCCGCTCGGCTCATCCTGCAAGGGCCGTTAGCCCATGACCTGTTACAAAAGCAATTTCCTCGGCTCGCCCTAGAGCGCTACGCCGCCTTCACCGTGCGCCGGGTCATTTATGCCGGACAGCCGCCATGCCTCTATCAGGACAGCGACTAGAGTACATTAGCTCTCTAATGCTGATCAGGAAAGAGAAATCATTAAGTTAAATTAATCTTGTCAGCATTAAACCAGCCGCTGGCTGTTTATTGCTCTAGAATCAAACCAATCAGGTGTCATACCATCCTCAGAGCCCGCAGATGGTGAGGATGTAGCGTTGCAATCTACCCACTCTTTACGAACTCGAATCGGGTTGTTTACCCAGGGAGTTGGGTACTATGTTCCTCTTTGTCAGCAAAAAAACAG
>CAYUBC010000499.1:0-3432 GCA_964442885.1 uncultured bacterium
CCACTACCTCAACTACGGCAAACTCGGAGAAGGTCCGCTCTATAGCTTCTACGTACCCTACCACCTGACCGTGTATGAGGTGCCCCTGTCGGCGGCGCGAGTGGCCCTGTTCAACGATGTGATTATTGCCCCCATCGCCGGGCCGGTGGTGGATGTGATTACCACCGCCAAGGTTGACCTGCAAGCCGGGGAAACCCTGGACGGCCTGGGGGGCTATCACACCTACGGGCAGTGCGAAAACGCCGATGTGGTGAGCCGCGACAACCTGCTGCCGATGGGCCTGGCCGAAGGCTGCCGGTTGAAGCGCCCCGTGGCGAAGGATCAAGTGCTCACCTACGACGATGTCGAGTTGCCCACCGACCGGATAGCCCATCGGCTCCGGGCTGAGCAAAATGCCTACTTCGCCAGTGCCAAGGTACCGGCGATCGCCTAACTAAAGCCCCTGGATGGAGAGCCCTTCTCCATCCAAACCCTGGCCTCTATCTACATGAAACCTAAGTAAGGAAATCATTATGGTTCAAGCGCCTAGCTTAGTGCAGATGAATACCGCAGACGATGTGGTTCAATCCGATCTCACCTATATTTGCAAGCATCTGGCCGAGGAGTTTGCCACCTTCTCCGGCAAAAAGTTATTGATTACCGGTGGCGCAGGTTTTCTGGGCTATTACCTGGTGCAGTCGGTACTGTACTGGAATGAAATCCACCCCAACGCCGCGCCCATCCACCTGACTATTTATGACAACTACATTCGGGGCATCCCCGACTGGCTGACCAACCTGTCTGGCAATCCAAACCTGGTGCTGGTCAAGCACGACATCACTAACCCGCTGCCTGCGGATATTCCTGACTTTCAGTTCATCATCCACGCGGCCTCCATTGCCTCTCCCACGTTTTATCGCAAGTACCCGATTGAGACAATGGACGCCAACGTCAACGGGCTGCGCTACCTGCTGGAGTACTGCCTGCGCCTGAAAGAAAAGGGCAATCCGGTGGAAGGGTTTTTGTTCTACTCCACCAGCGAAATCTACGGCGACCCCACCCCCGAAAACATCCCCACCCCCGAAACCTACCGGGGTAACGTGTCCTGCACCGGGCCACGGGCCTGCTACGACGAGTCGAAGCGCTACGGCGAAACCCTCTGCGTCAACTTTGCCCAGCAGCACGGCCTGCCGATTAAAACCGCCCGCCCCTTCAACAACTACGGGCCAGGGCTGAAGATTACCGACCGCCGCGTCCTGCCCGACTTTGCGCGGGATATTTTCAGCGGGCGGGATATTGTGCTGCTGTCTGACGGCTCGCCTACCCGCACCTTCTGCTACATTGCCGACGCCATCGTGGGCTACTACAAAATCCTGGTAAAAGGCCATCCCGGCGAAGCCTACAACATTGGGGTAGAAACTCCGGAAATCTCCATGGCCAACCTGGCTGAGCGAGTGGTGGAGCTAAGCCGCGATTTGTTTGACTACGGCGGCCAAGTGGTGCGCCAGACCAGTAGCGACCAGGATTATCTGGTGGATAACCCCAACCGCCGCTGCCCCATCATCGACAAGGCTCGGCAACACCTGGGCTACGAGCCCAGCATCACCGTTGAGGAAGGGCTCAAGCGCGCTTTGATTTGGTATTCCGGCAATCGCGAAGCGGAGGACGCATAGATGAAAGTATCTGTAGTTGGAACCGGTTACGTTGGCCTAGTATCGGGCACCTGCCTGGCGGAAAAGGGCCACGACATTGTCTGCGTTGATATTGACCAGGCCAAGGTAGACAAAATTAACCAGGGCATTCCTCCCATCTATGAGGCGGGCCTGGAAGACATGCTGAAGGCCAATGTGGGCACCCGGCTGCGGGCCACCACCGACCTGCGCCGCGCCGTGATGGAGTCCGACATTTCCCTAATTGCCGTGGGAACACCCTTTCGCGGCGATGAGATTGACCTCATCTTCATCAAAACCGTGGCCCGCCAAATTGGTGAAGTGCTGAAGGATAAGACGGGATATCACGTCGTGGTCGTCAAGAGCACGGTAGTGCCCGGCACCACCGATGAAGTGGTGCTCTCCATCCTGGAAGAGGCGTCTGGCAAAACGGCTGGGGTCGATTTTGGCGTCGGCATGAACCCGGAATTCCTCAAGGAAGGGGAAGCGATTCCTGACTTTATGTACCCGGATCGCATCGTGCTGGGCGGCATCGACGAGCGCACTCTGAGCGTTCTGCGGGAACTCTACGCCGTCTTTGAAGGGGTGGATCAGTTGGAAACCAACTGCAAAACCGCCGAGATGATCAAATACACGGCTAACTCGCTGCTGGCTACCATGATTTCCTTTGCCAACGAAATTGGCAACCTCTGTGCCGCGGTAGGCGGCGTGGATGTGGTAGAAGTAACGCGGGGCGTGCATTTAGATAAGCGGCTCACCCCGATTTTGCCCAGCGGCGAACGTATTTTCCCCACTTTCACCACCTATATTGAAGCGGGCTGCGGCTTTGGCGGCAGTTGCTTTCCCAAGGATGTGAAGGCGCTCAACGCCTACGGCGCAAAGAAGGGACTGCCCATGCAGTTGCTCAACGCCGTTATTGATTTGAACGCTGTGCAGTACCAGCAGGTGATGGCGCGGGTGTACAAGCACTTCCCCAGCCTGGATGCCGTGCGGGTAGCGGTGCTGGGTCTGGCCTTCAAGCCTGGTACCGATGACATGCGCGAATCTCCAGCTATCCCCATTGTGCAGGAATTGCTGGCTGGGTCGGCCAAGGTCAAAGCCTTTGACCCGGTAGCCATGCACGAGGCCCAAAAGCTGTTTGAGAATCAGCCCATTCAATACTGCGACACCCTGGCCGAAACCGTTCAGGATGTGGACGTGGTGCTGCTGCTCACCCGCTGGGATGACTTCAAGGCGCTGCCAGAACTGCTCAAGGGCATGGATCCTCAGCCGCTGGTTGTGGATGGTCGCCGGATGCTGAACAAGCACGACATCGCTAACTACGAAGGGATTGGCCTATAACGGCATCCCTTAGCTTCCCACTCTGTGATGAGGGTGCGTTATGCCTTGGCATAACGCACCCTTTCGTATGGATTAGCTACTCACCCCCCGCCTGCGCGTCATCAGGCTGATGTAGCCCCCACTGCGTCCGGTTTCTTCCACCGCCCGCAGGAATTCGTTGAAGCTAGGGGTGTTGGGCTGCACGGGTACCGGGGTTGACCACTCAATGCGGTCACAGTAGCCCCGCGCGACCAGTTGGCGGATGGCGTCATCCACCGCCCCTGGGCTCCCCAGCAAAATGTGCCGGAGAATTTCTTGCCGATAGGTGGGCAACGGGAAGGTAGTAAAGGTGATTACCTCTGAGTTGGGTTCTTGAAACATGGGAAAACTCCTTCGTTTTCGCGTAGTGGAAAACGAGGAACGGCTCCAGGTCCCTTCTAATTAGGCAAAACAAAGAGACCGG
>CAYUBC010000500.1:0-3432 GCA_964442885.1 uncultured bacterium
GGCCTGGGCGAAGTAGTGCGCGATCCCTTTACCCAGCAACCGCGCCTGCGGGTGGTCTACGACCAGGTCTACTCCCATAACCCCAACGGCATTGTTTCTGGCCGCACCCTGTGGGCTGAATATACCGGCAATCTACAACGGGGCTGGCTAGGAACGCGGCCCATATCCGATGTGCTGGTCAACATTCCCGCCCTCAGCCACACCTACCAGTTGGGCGACCTGACCTTCTCCCCCCTGGCCGAACTGCATCGCCAACTGGTGGTAATGATGGCCCGCTACCGCACGGGGGATGGCACCGGAGCCGCCATTGTCACCCCGGCGCAGTCCTGTGTGCAGGATTCCAGCCAGGCGTTGTACGAAACCATTCAGGCGCTCCGCAGTCGGGTAAATGGCTCTGCCCAGGCCCAGGCGTGGCTGGCTGACCATCCCAACGATCCGCAAACCCTGCTATTTCAAGACCTGGTAGCCCTGGGCCAACATCTGCAAGGGCAATTGGTGCCCCTCGGCATTGCCCGCCCCGACTGGAGAGAAAATGCCGCCGTACTCACCGGCATTGAGCCCAGCTCAGCCGCGGAGCCGCATCGCCGCTTTAACAACGAAACTACCCTGATTAACAATCTGCTGAGCTGGCGCACCGTCATCCCCCGCGTCGCCCATGACAACATCGCTGCTATTCTGCTTAAGCACGGTGGTGAACTGTGGTTTTTGCGCACCAACCAGGTCGGCGGTGACGACCCCACCACTCTGCCCCTGGCCCCGACCCAGTTACTGGGCGATTTTATTGTCATTCCTGCCGCTTTTTCCCGGTTGATTGAATCGCTAAGACCTCCCAGCCTTCTGGAGGTTGGGGTCATGGTGGTGGGCCTGGCCGCTTTCGCCCGGGTTCTCTGGTTACCACCGGCTCGCCCCCAGAGATGGAATAGGGACGGCAGACGGCAGACGGCAGACGGCGGCGGCGGCGTTGGGCTGTCGCCGAGTCGTCCCCAGGAAGAGAAGGATGCTCACCTGTCTACCAAAACAGCCCTTCGAGCCCTGGTTGCCCCGGTGCTCTGGCAAGAGTTGGTGTTTCGAGTCTTGCTGTTACCCCACCCCAGCGAGGGCGTGCAGCCGATGACGGTATGGCTTTGGTCGGGGGTTAGCCTGGCCTTGTTTCTGGCCTACCGGTGGCTGCGCTCGCGCCCTCTAAAGCAGCCTGAGCAACGCTGGCGCGACCTCTACCTCTCTCTGGTACTGGGCCTATTGTCCACCGGAGTTTACCTCAGCACCGGCTCGCTGTGGACGGTGGTTGGTCTGCACTGGGGGGTATGGCTGTTGGGGCAGGTGATAGCCTCAAGCGACAGGGATAATCGCCATGCTGCCGGAGCGTAAACCTCCCTGCGGGCGGTTAGACCGTACCGAGCAACGGTTGGTGGATGCAGTGTGGGCCGAGGTGCGCGATCGCCAGGCCCAGTCCCTCCACCACGCTCTCTTGCTGACCCCTACGCAGGCCCAACCTGCGGCCCCGCTCTACCCCTGGCAGGGCCAGTTATGGCTCCAGAGCGGGGTCAGGCAGGCCCTCTCCTCCCCCACCACCGTGGCCGATGTGTTTGAGCAGCCAGATATTAACCGCCAGCTCTTGATCCTGGGCGGCCCCGGCGCAGGCAAAACCACAGTCTTGCTGGCTCTGGCCACTAACCTCATCCAGCGGGCTAATGCCCATCCCCAGGTTCCGATTCCTGTGATGGTTCACCTGGCGGCCTGGCGGCCTGAGCAGCACACTCTGCCAGACTGGCTACGGACAGAACTACGGCTCAACTATGGTTGCTCCGCATCGCTGGCTAACCAGTGGCTTCAGGCTAACACCCTGGTGCCCCTCCTCGATGGCCTGGATGAAATGCCCCCCGATCGCCAGGCTGCCGCCGTAGAGGCTATTAATGCCTGGCTAAAATCCAACGGTTGTAGCCGTCCGATTCTAGTCTGTAGCCGCCGCGACGATTACCAGCGTCTGCCTGCCAAACTTGGCCTGCCCGGCGTGCTTGACCTACAACCCCTGGGCAACCAACCCCTGGAAACTTACCTCAAGCAATTGGGTGTGACCCATCTGTGGGCTGAGTTGCAGCGCCATCCAGACCTGCTAGACCTCATCCGCACCCCGCTCTGGCTCAGTTTGTTCCTGCTTTGCCGGGATGCCCTGCCTCCCGCCGCCTGGGACACCCCAGCCACCGACCTCGACCGGCAAACCTATCTGCTAGACACCTTCATTCTGCAACAGCTCCACAAACCCATGCAGAGCCAGGTCTATGCTTCCCATGCCCTGCCCAGGGCTCAGCAAACTCGGCATTGGCTCAGGTGGCTTGCCCAACAGCTCCAGCGCCAGGGTCAGGATGAGTTTCTCATTGAAACCATGCAGCCTGATATGTTGAGCAATAGCCGCCAGAGGAAACGCTACAGTCTGCTGGGCGGGCTGATTTTTGGGCTCACCGGGGGGCTGATTTTTGGGCTTTGGGTGGGGCTTAACTCTGGCTTGGTAGTTAGCTCGCTAGTTGGCGTTCTGTTCCTCTTAACCAGGGGAGATGATGCCATCGCCACCCTGGACGAGTTGGAGCGAAACTTTACCAGCTTTATGCGATTTATTTTGGTGCGGCAGTTCAACCAGTTACTGCTTTTCATATTGATCATTGGCCTGATGTTTGGGCTGGCAACCAGAGCCATCCTCGGATTGTTGATGGGTCTTTTAATTGGCGCGTTAATTGGTCTGATTGTTCGCGCCAGCATTACCCTGCCAACCTGGCTGCTGGGGGGAGTCATCTTTGGCGTCAACCATATTTTTAAGGCTGATATCTCTGGCCGCCCAGAGCCAAATCAAGGCATTCTAGACCTACTGCGCTACTCTCTGCGGGTGACGGCCATGTTTGTGCCTCTGCTTGTGCTCATCAAGGTGCTGCCCCTGTATTGGTCTGGCCACCTGACGCATACCATGACCGTAGATGCCCCTCAAGCACTGCATTGGGTCGGTCTGATTGTGGCGATCGCGCTCTGGGCCACTATCTTTGACAGTGCTCTGGTTTGCGCTCAACATCTGGCATTGCGGATGGTGCTCTATCGCGCCAATGCTATCCCCTGGAACTATGCCCGGTTCTTAACCTATGGCTGCGAGCACTTGCTTTTACAGCGAGTGGGTGGGCGCTATCGCTTCATTCATCGACTGGTGCAAGAGCATTTTGCCAACAGGCTCGCTGACTAACTCAGTGCCCCCGCTGTCATTCGCTGGAACGCGCTTAGTATTGGGGTGTTGGGTTCCGCCCAGTCTACCACTGATGGAGCCTCAGGTGAGCGCCGTAAGGGTTGGTTGTAGTTCATACCAGTCAGACAGCTAAAGTACAAGCATCTCCTCCACTCCGTGGCCAATGCTCACATCCACTATCCAACCAATTGTCGATTGCGTAGCTGAGC
>CAYUBC010000501.1:0-3390 GCA_964442885.1 uncultured bacterium
TTACCGGGCAACCCGGTCTCTGCCCTGGTCAGCTTTTGGCGGTTTGTTGAACCGGCCCTGCGCAAGCGTTCGGGGTTAAGTCAGGGCTGGTCACCCGGTTTTGTAACGGCTATTACCCGCGATGCCCTCAAGGCTAGCGGCCAGCGCGAAACCTACCTGTGGGGCCACCTTAGCCTGGTTGACGGTAGCCTGGAGTTTCGCCTGGCCCAAGGCCGCTACAGTTCTGGCAACCTGATTAATTTGGCAGGCACAAATGCCCTGGCTGTTGTGCCCGTGGGTACTACGGCCATTAACGCCGATACTCTGGTGCAGGTCATGATGGTAGGGCGAGTGATGGTTTGATCGGCGATTGAGAGGGGTAATCAATCCTTAAAAGTCGTCTGGTTTTATGGCTTAAAACTATTGGCAGCCAGGGGCATCATGCGCCTTAGAGAACAACCCGGTTGCCCAACGGCGCATGTATAGAATTACCCGGCGAATTGGTCAGACAGAATCCCTAGTCTACAATGGCAGCAAGCGCCAGTGCGCTCTATGTATCTACCTGATGTACGATGACCGGAGAAGAATTGCACCCTGGAGGCGACTACTCCAGGGGAAATTTTGAAGGCTGGGATTTGAGCGATCGCGACTTAAATCACGTTAATTTATGTGGCGCAAACCTGCAAAACGCTAATCTTAGAAACACAAACTTACAGTATGCAAACCTGGCCCAGGCTAACCTAGAGGGGGCCAATTTATGCTGTGCAAATCTGGAATACACAATCCTTAACGGGGCTAATTTCTTTCAAGCAATTCTGCAGAATGCTAATTTAGGTGGTTCAAAACTGCTCAACACTGTATTTGAGCAGGCTGATTTAGAACAGGCTGACCTTAACGACTCTGATCTAGCGGGTGCCAATCTAGCTCGAGCTAATCTAAAACAGGCGAGGCTATCCTGTGCCGTTCTGTCTGGAGCTTACCTGAAGGAGACGTGTTTAGACGCCGCCAATCTAGAACAGGCAGAATTGCAGGGTGCCTTCCTAAAAAATGCCAGCCTTCGAGGGGCCAATCTGAATCGCGCTAAACTAACCCGGGCCCGATTTCGAGAAGCAGACTTTACGGCAGCCAAAATTCATCAGGCCGACCTGCAAGGGGCCTACCTTAACCATGCTGTATTAATTAGCGCTGAGTTGAATGAATCGAATATGCAGGGCGCAAATTTGAAAGGCGCTAGGCTACAAAATGCCCTATTAATTCATACCAATCTGGAACGCGCCAATCTAGTAGCGGCAGACTTAGATAAGGCCGATTTAACCGATGCTAAATTGAACGGAGCAGATTTGAGCGACGCTAGTTTATGCCAGGCTCAGTTATTAAGAGCGCAACTCTCAGGTGCAATTTTAGACTGCACTAATTTACAGAATGCTCAGCTCAGCTATGCCACCCTTTACCGGGCCGATTTAGGGGATGCCAATCTTACTAACGCTCATTTAGAGTATGTTCAGTTGAACCGCTCTTACCTGGGTGGCGCTAATTTGAGCGGTGTTACTGCCACTCACTCTAACTTAGGAGGAGCCAGCCTCCTTCATGCCTGCCTGGCCAATACGGTATTAACCGGCAGTTCATTTAGACGCACCTATTTAAGGCATACTACCTTTACAGGGGCGATCGCAGATGCAGTAGATTTTACCGCCGCTGACTTCACTAACGCCAATTTAGAGGCCATCGCTGCTGTCGATAGGGCAATTTTTAGAAATAATCTGGGACTATCTCAAACCCAAAAAATAGCGCTTGAGGCCAAGGGCGCAAATGTGAATAACCTGCTTCACCAAAATCCTAACCTTAGTGATTTTCAAACTGCGGCAGTGGAACGTTTTGTCGAGTCAGCCCAGATGGATGCGCAGGATCGCCTGACCGATTTACGTGACGCTTTGGGGCGATTGATTCGCACCATTAATTGGCTAAAAAGCTGCCATCGGAAAGTGGAAGAACGAGGCGCTATTGATCAGGCTACAGCCATCTATCAAGAGATCTCCGCCGCAGAGCACGATCTTGAGCAACGCAAAAAACGCACCTCAGCCTATGAGCGTCAGCTTGGTCAACTCCGGCAAAATAACGATTTAGCCGCCACAACCCAATATTTTTTAAGTTTCCTGGAAGAGATTGGCCAGGATATTGCAAACTGTAGTGAGCGCAATCGATCTCTAGACTCCGTAGGAATAACTCTATGTTCTCGAAATTGGCCCAATTCGGCTCCCCTTGAGCCGCCACAAATTGTCATAGCCGACTATCTTAAGACCAGTCCTTACGACTGGCAGGGTGATGACGATAGCGCTACCCTAGACGTGGATGAGACGGTGGAACTTTCTGATGATGATGCCATTGATATCCAAGGTTTGATTGACGCTATTTGTGATAATGAATTATCCCGCGCCCAGGAGGAGGAGTGAGCGTTACGCATTCGGCAGATACCCGGCGTGAGCGCCTACGCCGTCATTTAGACACTACCGACACCTTAACTGGCCTGATTATTAACAGCACAATTGTAGTGCTGATTTTTTTGTCTGCTGGTATTTTTGTTCTTAAAACTTACCCGCTACCCCCGGCCATAGATGACTGGCTGAATATTCTTGACTGGTTAATCGTGCTGGCGTTTACGTTGGAGTATGGGTTGCGTTTATGGGTAGCCCCTCGACCCTGGCAGTATGCCTTGAGTTTTTATGGCTTGTTAGATTTAGCGGCCATATTGCCGTCGTGGATCGGCGTATTCGACATTCGATTTCTGCGTTTCTTTCGATCGCTACGAATTTTGCGACTGGTGAGAATTTTTAACGATCGGCTCTGGTTTGGTCAGGTTACTAGCGCTGATAGTCTAATTCTGTTGCGAATTTTGTTTACTCTGGGAGCGATTATCTTTATCTATTCTGGTCTGATTTTTCAGGTTGAGCATCCCTACAATCCCAACAATTTTGAAACCTTTTTCGATGCTCTTTATTTTGCGGTGGTCACGATGACCACGGTGGGTTACGGGGACGTCATCCCCCTGTCTGAAGTGGGTCGATGGCTGACTGTGATGATGATTCTGACCGGCATTGCGCTCATCCCCACTCAAATTAGTAGCCTGATTCGGCAACTGGTTAAAGTCAGCGACTCCCGCCATTTACCCTGCCCCAGTTGTAGTTTTGCCAGCCACGATGCCGATGCTCTGTTTTGCAAGCGCTGTGGTGCGGCCCTTGAGCCTGACCCCATAAGCCGCAAGCCCACCCTTTAAGCTGTGAGGCATCACAGGCCGTCAGCTTAGGCTCAGTAGATCACAAAGTCCCTGCCAGCCTTCTCCCCCAGATCCTCTCCCAGGGCAGGCTGCCGTGTATACACATCTTGGCCCTCACCCCCTTTCCCTCTCCCAAAAAT
>CAYUBC010000502.1:0-3386 GCA_964442885.1 uncultured bacterium
AGAGAGATGAATCCGCTCTTCTGGAGTGCTGGAGCTGGTCTTACTGGTCGCCATTTGATTGGTGCGAGTGCAGTAGAAGGCGTGCTCAAATTTCATGGGCACAATTCCCAGTTCGCCGGGCTTGAACTCATCAAAAATGTACTGGGCGTCGTAGGTGCCATAGTAGTCACCCACCCCAGCATGATCGCGACCCACAATAAAGTGGGTGCAGCCATAGTTTTTGCGCACCAGGGCGTGGAAAATGGCTTCCCGTGGGCCAGCATAGCGCATGGCCGCGGGGTTGATGGCGAGGATGACGCGATCGCTGGGAAAGTATTTCTCCAGCAGGATCTCATAGCAGCGCATCCGCACATCGGCAGGGATGTCGTCGCTCTTGGTAGCCCCTACCAGCGGATGGAGGAACAACCCATCTACCGTTTCCAGGGCACATTTTTGAATGTACTCGTGGGCGCGGTGAATGGGGTTACGGGTTTGGAAACCAACAATGGTTTGCCAACCCTTGGCCTCAAACATAGCCCGCGACGCTGCCGGGTCAATCTGATACTGGGGAAACTGGGGATGAGGATGCCGTTCTAGCAGCCACACTGGCCCCGCCAGGTTAACCTCGCCCTGAGCGTAGACAACTTTCACCCCAGGGTGGTTGTCATCAGTGGTGCGGTAGACCTTTTCAGCCTCCAGAGCTTTGTCGTAGGTATACTTTTCCGTTAGCTCCAGGACACCGATAAACTCACCGCTGGCATTATCCAGACGCACCAGGGTGCCCTCGGTGAGCGCATCGGCCTGAGCCCGAGACACCGACAGCGTGACTGGAATGGCCCAGGGCAGACCGTTAGCCAAATACATGTCCTTGACCACGCTGAGGTAGTCAGCCTGGCCCATAAACCCGGTCAGCGGGCTAAAGGCCCCAATGGCAATCATTTCCAGGTCGGATTGCGAACGGGCATCGATCTGTACCACAGGTAAACTACTAGCCTTTTCCATAAAGTCTTGGCGCTGATCCGCAGTGGCAATGCGATTAATGAGCTGGCCACCGTGGGGCGCAATAGCAGATATCGATAACGTCAAAGTAAACTCCTTCTTACTAGAAAATTAAGGATAACTATCCAGCACCAGACCAATAAATCCTGTTTCTTGAAGCAGGTAGAGCACTTGGAGAGAACGTCTGGTAACCTTTTAGAAGGCGTTAGCCGTTGCTTATCTTTACAAAGATAAATCCAATCTTCAGCTTAAATCTTTGATTCTGTCCGTGTTTTTCCCAGGGTTTAGGCTGAGATAAAAGGTTTTCAAAGATGAGCAGAACTTTCCGGATTAGGTGGGCTCCAGTGATGGTGGTACACATTGGTGGTTTAAGACAAAATTAGGGTGCACCGAAGCACACCCCAACTTAGGCTCAGTAGATCACAAAGTTCCCGCTAGCCCTCATCCCCCTGCCCCCTTCTCCCTGGGGGAGAGGAGGGCAAGGGTGAGGGCAAATTCAGACTAAACAACTCGTTTTCGATCTACTGAGGCTGAAACTTTTTGCTAAAAGAGGAAACTGCGTCAGCTTAAGCTAAACTCCTTTTCCCGCCATCCGTAGGGTGGCGCGGTCGAGCACTGAGGTAGGGGCACTGCCATTGAGAGTGACTAACCCCAGCGCCTGTAAATCCGCTTCTACCATCAGATGAACTAGCTCCTGGAAGGTTACTGAGGGTTCCCAACCAAGTTTGGCCTTTGCTTTGCTAGGGTCGCCAATCAACAAATCAACCTCTGCCGGACGCAGGTAGCGCTCATCAAAGGCCACATAGTCCTGCCAGTCGAGATTGACATGGCCAAAGGCAAGATCTAAGAACTCGCGGACGGAGTGGGTTTCTCCCGTTGCTACGACATAGTCATCGGGCTCATCCTGCTGGAGCATCAGCCACATGGCCTTAACGTAGTCTTTGGCATACCCCCAGTCCCGCTTGGCATCGAGGTTACCCATGTAGAGTTGCTTTTGCTGCCCGGCGATAATGCGCGCTACGGCCCGGGTAATTTTGCGGGTAACAAACGTTTCTCCGCGTCGGGGAGATTCGTGGTTAAACAAAATTCCGTTGCAGGCAAACATGCCATAGGATTCCCGGTGGTTCAGCGTTTGCCAATGAGCATAAACCTTGGCGCAGGCGTAGGGGCTACGGGGGTAAAAGGGCGTTGTTTCGCTCTGGGGCACGTCCTGTACCTTACCGTACATTTCTGACGAGCCAGCCTGGTAGTAGCGGACTTCTATGCCTGTCCGGCGGCGGTAATCGCGGATGGCTTCCAGCAGCCTCAACGCGCCCATGCCGACGGCATCAGCCGTGTATTCTGGCGAGTCAAAACTGACTCGCACGTGAGATTGAGCTCCCAGATTGTAAATTTCTATCGGCTGAACTTCTTCTAAAATGCGGCGGAGAGTTGTACCATCTGTGAGGTCGCCATAGTGTAAAAACAGACGCGCTGTCTCAAGATGGGGATCTTCATAGATATGATCAATTCGA
The DNA here is from genome assembly GCA_964442885.1 of uncultured bacterium. GTDB lineage: Bacteria > Cyanobacteriota > Cyanobacteriia > Phormidesmidales > Phormidesmidaceae > Nodosilinea. Next base: position 2,493 of record CAYUBC010000502.1, read on the forward strand.
TCAGTATTAATGGTAGACGTACGGCGAATAATGCCGTGCACTTCATAGCCTTTTTCTAATAAAAGCTCACTTAAATAAGAGCCATCCTGACCAGTGATGCCGGTAATTAAAGCCTTCTTCATATTAGTCATAGAGTCTAGATTAATGAATAAACAACAAAGCTGGAGCCAGGTAGGGCTTATCAGTAGTGAAATAGAGGAGAGTCGCTAACCCTTAATATTCTTTAAGGCATGGTCAACTCACCCAATCCGGTGAAAGTCTTTGATGCCTTCAAACCGTGTCTGTCTAGCCTGGCGGCGGGTAAACTCTCCTACGGTAGGGTTGCCAGTCGGAGAAATGACGCCAGTGACCTGGAGCCAGAGTTCTTCCGGGGCCGGAGTCAGGGTGTAAGCATTAGCTCCGATTTTGCGAACATGATACCAGTCGGTACTCTGGCAGTGGTCACACCAAAAGGCCTCCACCCATTCCCCTGAAATTGGGACTGTCCCTAAACTGGCCATCAGCGTTAGCGCGGTTTTGCGACCAAAGCCGCGCTGCTGCAAATGCTCTGGCTTGCTCGCATAGAGGGGGTATTTTTGGCTCATGCTATCGAGGTAAACCCCATGAATTGGGCAATAAATTGCTCGACGCTTAGAACGGCTACGGTTGCGATTGCGTTTTTGGTGCACACCTAGCTCCTGAACACTAATGTTGCTATATCTCCGCTTTCTAGGAACTCACGAATAATCAGGATGAAATTTGGCGGCCATGGCTATCTTGCCGTGCAGCTAAGGTGTCAGTTTAGCTATCAGACACCTTAGCGGTGACCCATCTGTACCCGAATGAACCTTATAAGCCTATAGCGGTTCCTGATCGGACGAGGTACACCAGAAGCCTTGCCAGACAAGCATTACA
>CAYUBC010000503.1:0-3383 GCA_964442885.1 uncultured bacterium
TACCCCTGTCCTTCTGTCAAGTACGATTTATACCAAATTAGATGCGATTACCCTGCCTAGCTGCTGGCTTTTGTTGGATTCTGCCAGCCCCCTGCCCAGCCTATAAATTTAAGCAGGATAACTCATTAAGATGGTTATTGACTGCTATTAGAGAGGGGTGAGTTATCTATGGTTAAAAAGTGGTTTAAGATCAACAATCTAGATAAGGTAGCGGCTTTTTGTGTGGTCACAGGTGCCATCTTAAACTTTTGTCTAGAAAGTTATCAACCCAAGAATCTAAATCAATCTGCTGGTTTGGGATCGGCATTTGTATCCGCGCTATCGTCAACTCTGAAAGGGTTTATCTCACCGGCAGCGATTGTTTTTTCTGCAAGCTTGGCCCTACAAGCCTTTCTTAATAACAGACTGGCTGAAATGTATAATAGTTTTCATGGCAGGGAAATGATGGAGGCGAGGCGAGTCGTAGATCAATGGTATGTACCGCTCTACAACCAGAAAAAACAGCAGCTTAACCTTAAGACAGAATCTGACAGAGCTGAAAAACAAGGTTTGAATCAGCACATCAAAGAAGCACTTGATGAGATTTATAAAGATCTAGCAGATTCAGAAATTGAGAATAAAGAAAGTTCGGAGAACTATTACAACGTCTTGAAATTTTCAATGTTTATCAACGAGATATGCACTGCCTACCGAGCAGGCATCGTGCCTCACAAGAAGTTTTTGGTAAGTTTTGGCCCAAATATTCTTGCTTACTACAAAATTCTTGAGGCCTTTATCGAGCATAGACGGGGGCAGAATAAATCTCTCGCAGAAGTTAGCAGTATGTTGATGGAGCTGGTTGAAGATAATTCGCTTCAAAGCCTTCTATACAAAGACTTTGAAGTTGTTGCTAAAGGTATTAAAACAGGAAAGGATGGCAAGATGTTGGCTCGTCTTTTAAATGACTACAGCTTCTCTAAAGCTGCAAAAAACAGCGAGTAGCGCAGGCTCAAATAGAAACGGCAACGTAATTGGCGTTATCAATGAATTCATGTCACCCTGTAATAGCGATTACGTTTACTGACTTAAGCTCCCATGGATGTTTACCACATTTTGAGCCTCACCCAGCGGCAGCGGGTCAGCTATGGTGATGTGTCACCGCTTCTGGCCGGTGCTGAGTCAGCCCCTTTTACTCTGGTGCTGGTGCTGCCTCAATTAGGCGATTTTGATAGCCTGGAGTACGCCTGGTGGTTGCAGCGGGAGGCTCATCTCCTGGAGGCTAAGGGCGTTGCCGTGCGGGCCGTTGGCATTGGCGATCGCGCCGCTGGCCAGGCCTTTGCTAACTTCACGGGCTTTCCGGCTGAGCATCTATTTGTTGACCCCACGGCTGACCTGCATCGCCAACTGGGTCTATACCAGGGGTTAGCCCTTAAAATTCCTGGCCTTTCGCCCGGTCAGGCGGCCTGGGTGAATTTAATGCTGATGTGCGCGGGGATCGCCAGTCCTGGCACCCTGGCGGAGGTGTTTCGGGGTTATCGGGGCGATCGCAATGCCCCCCAGCTGATTGGCGATGAGGAGGTGATCAAGGCCGCACCGTTACCACCGCTTAAGGGCCGCTTCTTTGCCTGGGCGGGCGGCAGCGGGTTTCAGCGTCCCTTTGAACTGGCTACCCTGCGTCTGCGCAACATGGCGGAAGTGCTGGGCCACTGGCAGACCTACGTGCCCAACGCGGCTTATCTGACCCAGCGAGGCGGCACCTTTCTGTTTGACCAGGCCGGGCAACTGGTGTACGAGCATCGCGATCTCGGCATTCTCGACTTTGCTGAAAACAAGAGCCGACCGCTGGTCTTTCTCGAATCCCTTGCGGCCCCCACCGCCCTGGATGCCGGTAGCCGCTCTTAGCTTTTTAAGCTTGGGGTTTATCGCAAAATTCTTAGCGGGCTATCAGCTTTCCCCGTCAGGGATACGCTAGCTTAAATATGGTAAAAGCGTGGGGCTATGCCCAATTTTTGCAGGTACGTTGCCAGCAACTCTGACCTTTTTTACACTAGTAAGTTATGAAGCGACGTCGATTATTTGAAGCTGGTGCAACGGTCATCGGCAGTACATGGTTGTTATCCACCCTGACCCAGTCAACTGAAACTAACGATTTAACCCCTATGGCAACCTCAAACGAGCAATTTACTGTCAACAAAACCGAAGAAGAATGGCGGGCTTTGCTGACGCCAGAGCAGTTTCGGGTGTTGCGTCAGCATGGCACCGAGCGGGCCGGTACCAGCCCCCTGGATAAGACCTACGAGCCTGGGGTTTACAAGTGCTCTGGCTGTGGTACTCCACTGTTTACCTCAGACACAAAATTCAACAGCGGCACCGGTTGGCCCAGCTTCTATGCGCCTATTGAAGGGGCCATTGCCACCTCCGTTGACCGTTCTTTCTTTATGACTCGCGTAGAAGTGCATTGCGCTACCTGCGGCGGCCACCTGGGCCACGTTTTCCCCGATGGGCCAGCCCCCACCGGGCAACGCTACTGCATGAACGGCGTGTCTCTGGAATTTGTGCCCCAGGCCAGTTAATTGCCTCTGGCAGCATCTCACTATCTAGCCCTATAGGGTTTCCTTTAGCGGCTGACTCAAAAACTAAAGCCGACGTCAGATTACTGGCGTCGGCTTTAGTTTCTGGACATTGAAGCCCTTCCATCCAGGTCACTGCTGACTCTTACCCCAAGCAGCCTGCCCACATCAACGAGTCAATGGAGAGAATTCTTGACATAAATTGTCAACAAGGCTTACTCTCTTTATAGGTTTTAACCTCAAAAAGTCTTGAAATCGCCGGGACTATGCCTGAGCGACCTTGATCTCTATGCTATTGATTCCCTTTAGGTTGAACGATGACGCTGCCAGCTCTTGTCCCCCTGCCCACGGCTTCTCTCTGGGAACGCTATCGACTGTTCTGGGCTGTTGGCGGGCTGTTGGCAGGTTTAACAATAGTTGTTGGCCTATCTCTTAGTCTGGGCTCGGTCACCATGACTTGGCCAGAGCTATGGGCGGCTCTGCTCCGCCAGGGAGATGCCACGCATCAGGTCATCCTGTGGGATTTGCGGCTGCCTCGGCTAGTGGCATCGCTGCTGGTAGGAGCTGCTTTGGGCCTATCGGGAGCGCTCTTGCAGGGCATGTTGCGGAATGGGTTGGCCAGTCCGTTTTTGCTGGGTATTTCTGCCGGGGCCGGGCTGATGGTGGTACTGGTTGTGACCCTGGGAATTTGGCAGGTTTGGGTGCCGCTGGGGGCCTGGCTGGGGGCGGTAGGCACCACGTTTTTGGTTTACCTGCTGGCCCGCAGCCGAGGAGGAATCTCCATTGAACGGCTGATTTTGGGAGGAGTAGCCTTTAGCTCACTATTTGGCGCGA
>CAYUBC010000504.1:0-2362 GCA_964442885.1 uncultured bacterium
GAAGAAGCCCTGCGAGTCGGCTGTCTTAACTCTGCCGCTGACATGGTGGCCCAGGCCGCCCAAATTGAGCAAACCGCCGCCAAACTCTACACCGCCTGGAAGCGCCTCAACCAACTGGCTGAACGAGTCTTTGTAGACAGTGGCGAAAGCACCCCCAACCTGCGGGCCCTGCTCGCTGCCCTGGAGCCAATTACCAGCGAAACCGTGCAGGTGCGCCTGGGCGAAGCTAACAGCCCCACTGCCCAAACTATCCGCTGGCGGCTGCTGGCCGAGGAATAACCCTGGCAAAGACTCCCTGACCTGGTTAAAACTATCAACAGGCCACCATAAAGAAACCCTTGCCGCTATGGCCAATGGCAGGCAGGCAGGTTAGCGTTCCTAATAAACGTTGCTCAACATTGCTACCTCCATGCGTCCCCTGCTGATTGGCCCCCTTAGCCTGGAAACGGTTACTATCCCCATTCGCGATTTACCGACTCGGTTAGTCGGGTGTCGCATTGTGCAGCTTTCAGACTTCCACTACGATGGCCAGCGGCTGCCAACCCCGCTATTAGAAGCGGTAATTGCCCAGGTCAACACTCTCCAGCCAGACTTGGTGGCCCTGACTGGCGATTATGTCACCTCTGACCCATCGCCAATTTTTCGCCTTGCGCCCTACCTGAGCCAGCTTAATAGTCGCTATGGCACGGTGGCCGTACTCGGCAACCACGACAACCTGCGTCTGGGAGGCCGTCGCACGATTTTACGGGAGCTAAACCGGGCCGGGGTGCAAACCCTGTGGAACCAAGTCGTTTATCCCCTGGGTGAGGATTTTCCGGTGGTGGGGCTGGCGGAATTTTGGTCCAAGGAGTTCAACCCCCAACCCGTGCTTGACTCGCTGCCAGCGGCCACCCCACGGCTGGTGCTATCCCACAATCCTGACAGTGCTGCGCCGCTAGCCCACTACCGGGTCGATCTCCAGCTTTCTGGCCATACCCACGGTGGGCAAATTGTGCTGCCGGTGCTGGGCCGAGTGCCCGCCCTGGTGCAACTCACGCGCTCTACGGTATTGTCCAGGTTGCCGTTGCCCTACCTGAACCGCAAATGCGCCAAAATTCTCCACCATTGGGAGTGGGCCGCCGGACTGCATCGGGTTGGCCAAAACTGGCTCTACGTCAACCGTGGCCTGGGCACCTATGCTCCGGGGCGGTTTCGCTGCCCGCCAGAAATCACTCTCCTCACCCTAACTAACGCCTAACCCCCGCTCCCCCGCTCTCCCTATCACTCCCCACATCCCTCCCCGGCACCAAACCACACCAGCAGCGTCTGCCGGGCATCGCGCCAGCGTACCCAGCCTTCTTCTTTGGTTGAGCCGGGTAATGGAGTACAGCCCCTCACTGGCTGAATCACTTCAACCCGCACCCAGTCGCCCTGTACATCTAGAGGACGAATGAGGCTGTCGGGGCTAACCAGGGCTCGCAGCGAACCATTGCCTCGAGGAGCCGAGCGCAGCGGTTGCGACAGCCCGTGTTTGCGAAACTGCACCTGGGGCGCTTCCTGGAGCTGCTCTTCCCAGGATTCGATGGTTAGAGAAATTGCGCCAACATTGAGGTGAGACGTGTGGGCCCAGGCGCTACCCGCAGAGGTGTACTGAAAGCGAAACCAGCCATCCGGGCGCACTTCTAGCACCGGGAAGCTGTACAGTCCGCGATCGGCCTGCACCATTGAAAAGGTAGCATCACGCCCAACGGCAATTGGGCTAGAGCCGTTGGGAATTAGCCAGCCGTTAATCAACCAGCCCCAGTGGTTACCATTGGGGCCAATGTAGATGGGCAGGGCCACAGAGCGCAGCCAGCGGGCATGGAGAATGGGGCTACTGGGCCAGTTTTGGCCTGCCAGGGAAGTTAGGTTGCTGGGCCGGAGGTGACCCACCCCAACGTCATCGGCTGGGCCAGGGAGCAGCCCGACAATGCCAGTTTCTTCTGGCCCGGTGGCCGCTGGTACCGAGGTTGGCAATGGGGGAACTACAGGTGGGGTGGCCTCAGGGGTGGCCTGCTTGGGGGTGGCCTGGGGAGTACTACGGCCAGGGACTAACTCTGGCGTCGGAGACAACGCTAGGGGCGAAGACCCTGAAATCAGCCTTGCCTCAACGGGGGTCAGCATGGGGCCAAGAACGCCACCAGTCAGGATGGCGAGGCTGACTCCAGCCAGTTGTTTTCGCCAGCTACAGCCTTTAATTTGAGTGATCATGACGATTTTTAGCAGTCTGAGCGCAATAGATGGAGCCGTCTAGCCAGCCGATGACCAGGCCCAGATACGGCTCCGGTTGGGGGCTGATCATCAAGATGCATCCAGTTTTAGATCATCGGTATGACTCTATGCC
>CAYUBC010000504.1:2372-3374 GCA_964442885.1 uncultured bacterium
TGCCACCAACTCTGACGACTTAATCAGACCTTTATCTTCAGATTGAATTAATTATTCAATTTTCTTTATACGATTGGCGACCGGGCTCTTGCTTCTAAACCGTTGCCGTTACCCCAGCCATTGGCCCTTGACGCCCCTCGTCAGCGGGTTGGCCCCTACTCTTCAGTGCTTTGGACGCCTTGCACAATACGCGATAGCTCGCTCTTTTCGTCTACAGCGATGCGGGTGGGTGAGCCGCTAATAATGCGCTCCAGGTTGCGGAAGGAGTCTCTAATGTCGGGGCCGTGGCTGCTGATGGTGTACTCGCGAATGCCCTTGTCGTGCCAGGAGCCGCGCATCTTAAACACGTTGATGGCGCGGGACATTTCTCCCCGCACCTCGACGTATTGCAGCATCAAAATCGTGTCGGTAATGGTGGAGATATGCGACTCAGTGATGGAGTGCAGCCCCATGAACTGCTCAGTGGTGTTAGTGAAGAAGCCCGTGATCTCCTCCTGCTTGGCAAAACCGGTGACGCCAATCACAAACTGCCGGAAGGAGTTGTTGCTGACGCCGCGATCCAGAGCCGAGAGTGAGTCAATAGCCATGCGAGCGGGCTTGAACTGGGAGATTTCAGTCTTAATGATTTGCAGGTGATCCTCTAAGCCCGCCGATTCGGGATAGGCGCAGATAATCTTGAGCAAGCCCTGCTGCTCCATTTCCTCAAAGTCAATACCCCAGGAGTAGGCATTGCGGGAAAGCTGAGCGCGGGATTCTTCATAGGCGAATAGGATTGCTCGCTCTCCGGCCTTGCAGCCATCCACCAGAAACTTGCTGACCAGCAGGGTTTTGCCTGTGCCTGTGGCCCCCGTCGCCAGGATGATGGAGTCTTTGAAAAAGCCGCCGCCGCACATTTCGTCCAGGGTGGGCACCCCCGACGACACCCGCGCATTGGAGGAGCGCTGGGTAAGCCGCATGGCCCCCAGCGGGAAGATGTTGATACCATCGTTGGTGATGGTGAAG
>CAYUBC010000505.1:0-3359 GCA_964442885.1 uncultured bacterium
AAAACAGATCCACTTTGGAAACAGTTAGAGGTTGTCCAGTTAAACAAAGTGTATGAAGTTGGTGATTATTTCCAAGGGGCGGGGCCGATCACCGCTAATTTGATTCTTGATGATCTTTTTCAACACTTAACTCCGACAAAATCACCCTAGTTGACTGACAAAACTTTGGAGGTAGGTTGGGTGCAGCGGAGCGTTCGCGCAGCGTCCCCAGAAGAGAAAACCCAACAACAGCAAGCGTTGTTGGGTTCTGTTATCGCGCCACCCAACCTACGCGATCGCAGACATTTCACAGGTTTTGTCAGTCAATTAGGTTTGCTCCTTACCGACAGCCAACTGACCACATTCGGGATGTTATGGCTTGCACCCACGGCAGCTATGACTTAGCCTGTGGACGATGCAGTATCAAGTTACGCACCTGATCAAGCATGAACATCCTGCGCAGGTGTCGGCTCACTCGCTATCCTGAGCCCCAGGCAGGTTGTCGGGGTCAACCCCCAGGGATCTGATGTACCGCGCTAGCCGCTCCGCTCGCTGCCGTTCGTGTTCAGCCCGTTGTTGCTCGTGCTCAGCCCGTTGTTGCTCCTGCTCAGCTCGTTGTTGCTCCTGCTCCGCCCGCTGTTGCTCGTGCTCGGCCCGTTCGGCGGGAGTAAGATAACGGTTGCCTTGCTGGTCAAACCAGCCCAGCGCTTCTCGCCCGATGGGATCAGTCGGGAGTATGCAGCGGCCAATTCCTAGGTCGATCTCCGGCATCCAAAACGGTTCGCCTATCTGGAGCTGATAGACGCCTTCTACCAGCTTGTAGACCTCAAAGGGCAGGTGGCGATCTCGCTGCCAAAAGCTGGGGTTATAGATCACGTAGTACAGCACCCCCAGGCGAGCATAGATATCCAGCTTGGCATCGTACTCGCCGCCGGGGGTCTGCGACACCACTTCCAGGGCTAAGATTGGTGGCGTGTAGTTTTCTTCCCAAGTGACGTAGCTGCTGCGCGACTTGCCTCCCTTGCGGCGCTCTACCCCCAGGCTCAAAAAGCCATCGGGCACCACCGGTACCCGTGGGTTGACGCCCGTCGTGTGGTAGACGCCCATGTCTACGGCAAAAAACCAGTCCTGGCGGTCTTTCCAGAGGTATTCCAGCACAAACAGTAAGACATTGGGTAGCCAGTTTTGATCTTCATTATCCACAGGTGTATCGTCGGAACAGGGAAGTTCGGCGCTTGTCGGAAGTTGGGTCAGATCGATATCGAGCATGGCCACCCTCCAGCATTGCCAATACGTCTCATTATAGGCTCCCCAAAACAGCGAAACTAGGGGCTATTATTTGCGATCGCAACGCCCGACCTGCTTACCTTTGGCACCCTCTACCGCGACAGCAAAACCGGCGAAATTCCTTAGAAGCAATATCCTGAGGCGCTGCAAGCCACCAGCATAGCCAAAATTCCAGCCAGCGAGGTTGAGCCAACCTGAGCTCCAGCTGGTCGGCCGCTCCACTGTAGTTCTGGGTTAGACCAGCCCAGAAGCTCCGGGGAGCGATCGCAAAAACTCCGTTTAGGGATCATTTAGCTTTATCTGTCATCCCCATATCCAGTATTCTTTTTGAGAAGTGTTCTTAATTGTCTTACCCGGTGATGGGGCGGTTGCAGAGCGCTGATGTCGATAGGCTGTGGTGTGATGGTTTACAAATTGAGTGGAACGCTACTTTTGGGAGGTTTTCTCTGCACCGCGCTAGGGCAGCCGGTGCAGGCAGAGACGACGCTGCTGAGGTTAGACAGGCTCCAGGCCGAAAGCACAACGGCCTCAGAGTTGCAGCTAGCCCAGGCCCCAGCCCAAATTACCCGCGTGCGAGTGGAATCTGCTAGTCAAGGGTTGCGTCTACTTCTAGATGCAACGGATTCCTTAGAGACACCGACCACATCGGTGGTGGGCAATGCTCTGGTGGCAGAAATTCCCAATGCGGTGCTGGCCCTGCCCGCAGGCGATACCTTTGAGCAATTTAACCCAGCGGACGGTATCGCCCTGGTAACCGTTACTAACCTGGATGGCAACCGGGTGCGGGTGGCCATTACCGGCAGCGATGGGCCACCGAATGTAACCGTCAACGCCGCCGCGACGGGATTGGTGTTGGGTATTGTGCCAGGGTTGGGGCTGGCCACGGGCGACGACGACACCCTGCGCATTGGGGTAACCGGCACTGGCGAGAGCTACGCGCCCCGAAATTCCAGCACGGCTACCCGCACCGACACTCCCCTGCGCAACATTCCCCAGTCTATCCAGGTGATTCCCCAGGCGGTGATTGAAGACCGCAACGCTACAGAGTTGGGCAATGCCCTGGAAACCGCCGCTAGTGTGGTCTCCAGAGGTGGACGGGGCACCAGCATATTTGGGCCAGGGTTCTTAATCCGGGGTTTTCCGGTGGAGGAGGGGATCTTCCGGGATGGCATTGAAGCATTTTCTCTGGCACCCTTCGACACCAACGACATTGAGCGGGTGGAAGTTCTGCGCGGGCCAGCATCGGTGCTGTTTGGCCAGGGCGATCCCGGCGGCATCATCAACCTGGTGTCTAAACAGCCTCTGAGCGATCCGTTCTACGGCATCGATGCGACGGCTGGCAGTTTCAGCACCTATCGCGGTGATGTGGATCTATCCGGGCCGCTGAATGCCTCTCGCTCGGTGCGATATCGGCTGAATGTCTCCTACGAAAACTTTGGTAGTTTCCGAGATTTTGTTGATGGTGAACGGGTCATCGCGTCGCCCACGGTCACCTGGGACATTGGCCCCAGCACCTCCCTCGACCTCTACGGCCAATATGCCTACAATCGCGAAACCATCGACGAAGGCATTCCCTTTACGGCAGATGGGCCGGTAGCTGTGCCGCGTAGCCGCTTTGTGGGTGAAGATTTTGGCGAATTTTCCCAGGATCAATTTTCCGTTGGCTACCGCCTAAACCACGACTTTAGCGACGACTGGACGCTTCGCCACAGCACCCAATACCTGCAATACAGCCTTCAGCGGTATGCGCCTCTCTACAGTTTTTTTGATGAAGCTACGGGCCTAGTTGAGCGCACAGAATATTTTGCCGGGGGCCGCTACCAGCGCTTTTTTACCAATATTGAAGCCGTGGGTCGGTTTAACACCGGCCCAGTGCAACACCAGGTATTAGCCGGGGTGGAGTACCGCAATGTGCTGGAACAGCCTGAGTTTCAGTTCAGCAATGCCTACCCTGCTATTGATGTATTCAACCCGGTCTATATTGGCATTCCATACCCTATCAATCCCGAATTTTTCCGGGATGATACTGTCAACACTGGGCACTGGTCTGCTAGTCGGTGATAGGTAAAATGGTTGCAGTGCAACTATTCCAG
>CAYUBC010000506.1:0-3359 GCA_964442885.1 uncultured bacterium
CAGGGAATTACGGCTGACGGTGAGAATGGGCACATCCCCCGGCAGGGTAAAGCCGTAGCCGCTGCTGTGGGCGTGGTAGACCAGGTTATGGGAACGCAACCGCCGCACCAGCTTGGGGACGTGGAACCCCCAGCTAAGCACAAAAATGCCGTCCGCCAGGTTGGGGCGCTGGAGCACGTCATCCAGAAACAGAGTGTCGGGCTCCCGCTGTTGGTAGGTGACCACCGCCGCCGGGCAGATAGCTTGGGCCAGTTTCAGGGTCTTAAGTTCGGCAAACAGGCCGCCGCAGGCATAGCGTTTGCCCGTGCCAGGGAGGAGGAAGTAGAGGTTTCGCATGGTGGCATTTTAAACGGCCTGGGCGCGGCTAAACTCGCCAGTTTCTCGCAGAGCATCTAAAAAAGCGTAGAGTGCCGGGGTGTGGAGAGCCTCCTTGAGAATCGTTGCACCTATGGGACGAGATAGGGGAAAGGGTAAGGGGGAGATGCGCACATCCGGGGGCACGGGCTCAGCCGCCAGCCGGGGCAAAATGGCAATGCCTAGGCCCTGCTGCACCATCGCCACCATGGATGAATCGTGGCGAATGCAGTAAGCCAATTCCAGGGGCTCCTGCTGGGCACTGAGTTCGGTGCGAATGCGAAAGCCACAACTGCTGTGGGAAGAGCCAATCAGGGGGACGGTGCGTAAATCCTCCAGGCAGAGGGTGCCGGTTTTGGGCTGGTAGCCCGGTGGTAATAGAGCCACATAGTCATCATCAAAGATGTGGAGGCTTTCAAAGCTTTCCCCCTCCACGGTTTCGGCCACGCAGAGGTCGGCCTCGCCCTTGAGCAGCGCGTTTTTAAGCTGGTGAATTTCGTCCATCTCCAGCACACTGACCGAGATCGCCGGATAGCGCCGATGCAGCCGCGCGATCGCCCCTGGCAGCACATGGGTGGCCACGCTGCGAAAGGAGGCAATCCGCAGTCGCCCGCCCTGCAAGCCCCTGGCCTGGTTAGCCTCGCTGGCCATAGCCTCCAGCAGGGTTAGAACTCCCCTGGCGTGGGCGGTGATGCAATCTCCCACCGGGGTTAGCTTTGCCCCGTGCCGTCCCCGTTGCAGCAGTGTCACTCCCAGCTCTTCCTCCAGGGTGGCGATGGCGTGGCTAATGGTGGATTGAGACAGATCCATCTGAAGCGCGGCCTCGCTGAAGTTACCGCAGTCGGCAATGGCGACCAGAGCCCGCAGTTGAGATAGCTTGATTTTGCCAGGATCCATCATGCCCCCCAGAACACTGTATTTTTACGCTAACCGATGCCGATTTCATTCATATATCGATTTTTTGCATAGAACCTATCTATCCCATGCTTTGGCGGTTTCAGGCCCATTGCCTACAGTAGATTCATCGGCAATTGCAAGACTCTGAACGTTGAAGGTTGCCGGTTTTACGTATTGGACTTCTTGGCACAGGCGTTGTCTTAGCCTAGTTGATTTTTATCTATTGACGTTTTTGACCGGCTTCTGCTGAGGCAGAGGTGCTCTGGCCTTGCCAAAGCGCAATTTTGTCCTGAAGTGATTTGGAATTAAGCCTAACGCTTAGCTACCCAGAGGAACAACCATGAACAGCACCACTAACTATTCCAGCTATGAGCTAGAGCGGCAGCGGCAGCAACTTGAAGCGCTAATGCACCCTCAACCCCAGGCGGCCTCGCGGCGATCGCCGCTGACCCAGGCTCTGCAAACCCTGGGGGCTCGCCTGGTCAGGTTTCTCACCGACGACAAGTCGCTACGCATCTGGCAACGCACTCGCCACGGCAACACCCTCTGGTTTGTGTATGACCCCATGACCAACCAAACCCGCCGCTTTCAGGCTGAAGAGGACGTGTATGTCTGGTTGGATCAGCGCTATTACCAGTGAGCCGTCAGGAGCCAGGGGGGATTGAGTTTTGAGTTTTGAGTTTTTGCTCCTGGCTTCTATGCTTGAGACAACTTCCCAGTTTCAGTAGATCGAAAACAAGCGGTCTTGCCTTGAGTTGGCCCCCTCCCTAAATCCCTCCCCCAAGCTGAGGGAGGGACTTTGAAGACAGTTTCCGGCTCCCATCTCCTGCCCTGGGAGGAGATGGGCTGGGGGAGAGGGCTGGCGGGGACTTTGTGATCTACTGAGTTTAGGAGTTGTACCCATATCTCAAGATGCTCTCAGGTGAGTGACTTATGCTTAGGGGTATTGAACTTCTGCACGGGTTAGCGTTTTCTATGGCATTTCTATCCCAGCGGCTGACCGCCATTCCAGGCCGAGTTTACCTCTTGCTGGCGGTGGTCATTTTTGCAACGGCTAATGCTGTCACCCGAAAGCTGACTGACCTGGGTGCCCAGAACCTGGTGGATGGTCGCAATCCTATTTCCTTTTGCAACGTTCTATTTGTTGGCAACCTGGTGGCGTTGATGACCCTGGCGGTGGTGTACCGGCAGACGCTCTCGTTGTGCCAATGGCGCAGTTTTGGGCGCACCACCTGGGTAAGTCTGGTGGCCATTGCTCTTTTGTCGGGAGCCCTGGCCCCGGCTCTGCTGTTCTCAGCCCTGGAGCAAACCAACGTCAACAACGTGATTTTGGTCGGGCGGATTGAGCCACCGCTGACCCTGGCCCTCTCTGTGCTGGTGCTGGGGGCGCGGGTGAACCGCTGGACGGTGGCTGGCGCTGTGGTGTCCTTTCTGGGCGTGGGGCTAATTTTGCTACTGCCTCAACCTGGGAAAGACATGGTAGAGATGGGCGGGTTTACCGTGGGTCGCGGCGAACTGATGGCCGTAGGGGGGGCGGTTGCCGCTGCCGTAGGCACAATTCTCAGCAAGGTCAGCCTCAAGCAAGTGCCTCTGGGGTTGTTTAACCTGGTGCGCACGGCCCTGGGCACCGCCATCTTTTTTGTGACTGTGCTGGTGCTCTTTGACCCGCAGCACTTTCAGGATGCCTTTTCGCCCTTTGTGTGGCAGTGGATGGTGGGCTACGGCGTGGTGATTGTCGCTGGTGGCCAGCTAGCCTGGTTCCAGGGATTAAAAACCAGCCGCACCCCTGAAGTGGCACTGGCTAACTCCTTCAACCCCGTTGCCGGTATTCTGGCGGCGTTTTTAATCCTGGGCGAGGCTCCTACGTCAGCCCAGTATTTGGGTGGGGCCGTTGTCTTGGTAGGCATTGGCTGCAATCTGTGGGGTACTACCCGCCAGGAGGCTCTCCCCGCCCTCGCTCCCACCGAAGCCGAAACCGGCCTGGGCTTTAAGGGGATTTAGCCCAGGGGGATTGCCCTCCCGTTCTAGCCTCAGTAGATCACAAAGTCCCCGCCAGCCCACCCTGCGGGAAGCAAGCTACACCCCCAGCCCCTCTCCCAGGAGGGCTG
>CAYUBC010000507.1:0-3330 GCA_964442885.1 uncultured bacterium
TTTTTAGCCCGCTGCCACACCGCCGCCGCCGCCAAGACCAAAAGAAATCCCCTGGTGCGGGGGCTGAATGGGCTTTTCCCTGAGTTTTTACCTGAACAGGTTCGCCAGTTGGCCTACTACAGCGCCCTGGGGCAGTTCTGGCGGATCATGAGCGACCTGTTCATCGACCTGTCTGACAGTTACGACCAGGGCGAAATTACCACCATCCCGGCGGTTGTAGCCTACATCAAAGCCGGACTGGTGGCAGCGGCAAGTACCCCGATTACCTACAGTGTCACCCTTGATGGCGTTGCCTACGACCTGCTGCCCGCCTCAGCAGAGCTGACCTTTTTGATGGATGTGGCGGTGCCCTACGTAGAAGCCGTATTTTTCCGGGGCACGCCGTTTTTGGGTACGGTGTCCTACAACGCTCAGGCGGGCCAAATTCCCGTTGAGCAGGGCCGGTTTGAGTACGGTGCCCTCTACGCCGACCCCCTACCCGTGGGCGGCGCGGGCATTCCCCCCACCCTACTGATGCAGGATATGCGCCACTTTCTGCCCGACTACCTGACAGAGTTTTACCTGGCCCACGGGCGCGGCCTGGATGACGTGCGGGTGAAAATTTGCCAGAGCTTCCAAAAATCCATGTTCTGCGTTACCAGCGCCGCCTTGCAGGGGCTTCTACCCCACCCCGCCGACACCCAACACCCGGCAGAACAAGCCGCCAACCACGAGTTTCTGGCCAGTTGGATGGATCGGCTGTCTACGTCAAGGTTGCCGATTGTGCAATTGTGACAATATAAACTCAGGCTAACCTTCAGCAACTAGGCCGTTGAAGACGTTGATTTAGCCCAAGAGCTTTATGGCGATATGTTTGAACCGCTGAAAGATATCGAATACTTTAAGCAGGTCTTTCTGAATTCTGAAACCAATACGATTGAGTGGCCAAACGGGGCAGACTTTGCACCGGAATTTCTATACAATCTCGGCCAGCCCATTCCTCAAATAGCCTAGCACCCCAGTGCTAGGCTACTCATCTATTCACCCGTTAGTCGCAGAGCTACTAACAGACACCGAAGGCTGGACAGAGCTAGACCTTTCGAGGCAGGGATTCTTATGCGCTACCTAATCCACCCCACAACGGCTGAGGAGCTTACAATGAAGCTATTCTATGTGACGAGCAGCCCATGCTGAACTCCTCAGATACGCGAGAGCAAATTTATCGCTACGTTGAGCAATTGTCCCAAGAGCGGTTGGCCGTGGTGCTAGATTTTCTGTCGTACCTAGTGGAACGCGATAGCAGCGACGCCACAGCAGAGCTTTTGGCCATTCCTGGATTTCTGGCTGAGCTAGACACTGCCGAACAAGAGGCCGATGCCGACGAACTAATCGACTGGCGAGTTTTGCGTAACGATGTATAGGGTTAGGTTGACCAAGGCTTCAGCTAAGTTCTATCGGTCAGCAGATGCTTCGCTAGCAAAACGGCTAGCCAGAGCCTTTGAGGCTCTAGAGCAAAACCCGCGTCAGCATCCAAATATCAAAGCTTTGAAGGGAGAGCTGACAGGACGCTATCGCTAAGGAATTCCCCTTCTGCCTTCTTACTTCTGCTTTTCGATACTAGGGCTCTGATCTGTCTACTCATCCATCTACCCTTCACCCTTCACCCTTCCACCCTTCACCCTCCCTCATGCCCCCAGCCGACCTCCTCCACCTCCTCGCCCAGGCCGCCGCCGAAGGCTGGACAGAACTCGACCTGGCCGGCCACAACCTGACCGAACTGCCCCCGGAAATTGGCCAGCTCACCCAGCTAGAAGTGCTGATTTTGGGCAAACGGGCTGAGGACGATGAGTATGAATGGGTAGGAGATCGATATCTTCCCAAAGTGATTGGCAACCAACTGACCACCTTACCCGCCGAGCTGAGCCAGTTGACCAACCGGCACTGGTCTGCTAGCCGGTGATAACATTGCAGGAGATAAAGTTATGGGCGACAACGTTACGGGTGACAAAGTGATGGGCGACAAAATTGGCACCCAAATTACCGGGGGAAATATCGGTAATGTCGTTAACGAAGCCAGAGATAATGCCCAAATTGCTGCCACTGGCTTTACTCAAACCAGCGGCCCTAGCACCGCTGAACTGTTGGCCATAATCGCTAGTTTGCGCCAAACAGTCACCCAATTTCCACCAGAGATTCAATCCGACCTGATCATCGACATTGACGATGTTGAAGAAGAAATCAAAAAACCTGCTGACCAGCGTAACCAGCCCCGGCTAAAAAAGCGCTTGATGGCTCTAGCCACCGCCGCCACGATGCTGACTGGTGGTGTGTCTGCCACCAACACCCTGGCCGACGAAGTCATTGAGCTTGGCGAAAAGCTTGGCATTGAGCTTCCATTGTTAGGGGGTTAACCAGAAATCGCGCGGCCAAGTGGCGATCCATGTCATTCAATAGCTTCAAACCCGCTTTAATCTGGTTCTCCCTATGCAGACCCTACCGCTGACTCCCCTCCAGCCAACTCAGTTTGATGCTGCTACCGAGCTATTGTGTGCATCCTTTGCGGCAGACCCGCTGTTCAATTATCTGGTACCGCTCAACGTGCCCAATCGCCAGGGCTTTATGGAAGCGCTGTTTCGGGTGCTGCTACGCTGCGGCAGCGGCGCAAACCAAGGCTATACCCTCCTGGATGAGGCAACTCAAGCCCTCAAAGGCGTGGTCATTTGGATGCCGCCGGGGCATTCGGTAGGGCTGCTCGACTTGCTCTGGGCGGGGCTCTACGAGTTGCCCTTTCGCCTTCCCTGGGTCTACCTGCCGCGCTGGTTGTTAGCCCTGCACCTCGACCACCTGCATAGTCAGGCCATGCCCCAGCCCCACTGGTATCTCACGCTGTTGGCAGTGAGCCCCGCCTACCAGCGCCAGGGCGTGGGTTACCAACTGCTTCAGCCCATGCTAGAAGAGAGCGATCGCCAGGGCCAACCCTGCTATCTGGAAACCTCCACCGAAGGGGCGGTGCGCTTCTACCAACGCCACGGCTTCAACATTCTACAGATGGCCCCCTCTGGCCAACAGGCTCCACCCTTCTGGACGATGCGGCGGCAGCCAATCTAGAAAATTCCTGGCCTGTGGCAGGATAAGGTCATCGCTACTATCGTGCTCTGGCCAGCATACCGTCCGCCAAAGACATCACGGTTTGGACACCGGCTGAAGTTGAGGACTGGGCTGAGGTACCGGATGCCTTTGTTACTACGGCGCTGCGAGAAGGTAAGGTTCTGCATGCTTTGAGCGATCGTGATAAACATCCTGATTTAGCCAATACCCCTTAGAATAGTTGGGATTTTTCGTAAGCACCCT
>CAYUBC010000508.1:0-3328 GCA_964442885.1 uncultured bacterium
CTTGAGGCAACGAATGGCTTCTACCATACCGGGCACAGGGACGTTGAGCGCGTTATACATTTCGCGCACGCCAATCAGGCCAATGCTCTCGATAGGGTCTTTATCGCCTGCAATGATGCCGTAGGTAATCAACCGCAGATACCAGCCATAGTCACGGAGGCAGAGCGCCCGCTGCTTTTGCCCAAACGCATTACCCCCCGGTGCAATAAAGTCTGGACGTCGCCGCCACAGGTCGCGGCTGGCCTGGTCTACGATCTTTTTCTCGCTTTCAGACAGGGTGCTGGCGATGCGCATGCGCTGTTCGCCGGTTTTCAAAAAGTCTTCGATGGCCTTGAGCTCACCGCTAGTCGGGTAGCGCAGCTCATCATCGGCGTTCAAAATGACTTGGCTAACGACAGACATAGTTAATTAATGACGGAGATGGACTCTATTTATCATTGATAGTTTAGCGACTTGGGGGGCGCTAGGGAAAGTTAAATTCTCATTTAGTTGCGCCTAAGGTGGCTGGCGCCAGGCGACTGTCGCGGTAAACCACCCTGGCAGTGAGCCAAGTTTGGCGATTTCTCAAGCATTGATTGTTGTGCTGGGAGATGAGAAGGGGCAGAAGTTATGTAACTTTTTCGACATATTTAGGCCCTAACGGCGTTTGCGCCAGGCCGCGATCCCCAGACCCACTAGGCCAGGCAATAGTGCTGGTGTAGGTACGACCTGGGCACCGCCACCGCCACCGCCCAGGGGAATAGGCACAATGTCATCGTTAACCTCTCGAAGGTAAACATAGTTGATTTCGGCCTCGGGTCTAAACTGAGCCGCACCAACAGGACCATCTCCATTATTGCCCGCAGGTTTCCAGGCAATGCCGTGAATATTTGGGCCGTTACGAGTGGCAAAAACCATGCCCCCCTCGGCAGTCAGCCCACCAGTGGTAATGGCTTGTCTGGCTACCAACTCAGCCAGGGCTTCATTGCCATACCATGGCGCTTCTGTCAGTCGTCCGGGGTGGGTTTCTTCGATCTCTTCAAAGGAGCCGGTCACAACGGATAGTTCAAAGGTGCGCTCCACTCCGTCAGCATTGACCGTAACTTGAAGAGCTTGGACAGGCATGATAACTAAAGCCATAGTCATAGTTATGGCGGTAGCTATCATCGCGGCTATCTTGCTCATTAAACGAACCATAATACGTGCAGCTCCTTGATTTTGAAAAAAGTTGAAAAAATACAGTAATGGGAGGACAGGGTTTTTGAAGTTAATAAGGTGTATGGATCGCAAGGGAACCTTAATTTGTAGACAAGCGACCGTCCCTCAGGCGGCAAAAAAGAGCCGTATAGAGAGGAATGCAAAGTTTGGACGCATATCTCAAACCTTTAGCTAATACCTTTCCAGTCCTTCAATTAACGCTCCGGACAGTTTTGAAAACCGTCCACAATTCCAGATTAGTAATCAGCCTCGCTAATCCTTGTAAGCACCGAAATAGAGAGGTTTCAGATTCTCTCTTCAGGTTTATCTCAAGGTTCTCAGGTATGGGTTTCTCCAAGACTTTTGACGTCTTTACTGAGTGAGACAAACTTTAAACTCCTTACAAAGTTGTATTTTAGATGTTGTTTTTCCAACATGGAAATTCTGTGGGAACACTGCCGTTGTAACAAACAAGACAGGGCCATTAGCAGGTTGGAACAAAGATTTTACCGGAGGTTAAGAATTAACGCTGACTTTTGCAAGGATGCACGGAAAGATTGACGTTGTAATATTCTTAACACTAAAGAACCTAGCTCCTGACCGAGCCCAGACTCAATTGGCTGACTCAGTGTCTTAAGCGTGTCTTATCAGCCCGTTCTCAGAATTGCTTGCTACAGTCAAGGCGCTATCCTTCCACCTTGGCTGCTTTTAGCCAAAGAAGCAGGGCGTTTTCATCATCCATCCCATGTACCTTAAATGTCGAAGCTCTGGCACCGCGTGAGTACTCTAGGCAAGCGAGTAGTCAATCTTAACTCGCTACAGGCACAGCTAACAGCGGGAGTGGTTCTCGCCTCGTTGGTAGGCATCGGCTCAATGACGGCCTGGATGGGCTGGCGCACTCAGCAAATTTTGCTTGACCGCCATCGGCAAAACGCAGTGCTCACGGTTGAGCGACTGGAAGAGGATGTGCGGTACTATGCGACGATGATGCCAGCCCAAGAGGCTCTGGCAAAAGTTATTGAGTATCGCACCACAGGGGATCTCGCCATTTGGCTCAAAACCCCCGATGGCCAGATTTTGGCCCAGTCTGAAACCCTGAAAATGGGCTCATGGCAAACCTCTGGGGTGGCACAAGCGCTGTTGGCCAACCCCATCCCGCCCGGTACTGAAATCATGGCTGTGCAGGGCTGGTGGTTGGTGGTTTGTTCTCAACCCCTTGATATTGAGGGATTACCTGTTAGCACCCTCTATTGGGCCGACGATATTACCACCGATGTGCAGAGCCTCAGGCAGCTCCTTCAAATGCTGCTGCTGACTAGCCTGTTGATAGTCACCCTCCTGGCCATCGCCGTTGCCGTTTACATTCGCCGCACCCTCAGCCCCATTCGCAAGCTTAATCGCCTGGCTAGCGAAGTCACGGCTAATACCCTGGCCGAGCATCAACTGACCTTAGCAGCGGCTCCTACCGAGGTACAGGAACTCGCCCAGACCTATAACCTCATGCTGGAGCGGCTATCTAAGGCTTGGGCGCAGCAAAAGCGCTTTTTTAATGACATGTCCCACGAGTTGCGAACGCCGCTCTCCCTGGTGCAGGGCTATGTGGAAAGCACCCTGCGCCGAGGCGACAATCTCACCTCAGCTCAGCGGGAAGGGTTAACCGTTGCCGCTAACGAAACCCAGCGCACCGTTCACCTACTCACCCAACTCCTCGACTTAGCTCGGTTGGACAATGGCCAAATGCCCCTCAGCCAAATGCCGACAGGGCTTAAAGATGTCGTCAATGAAGCCATTACTATCGCTGAAGCCAACTATTTAAAGCACCCTGACGAGGCATCCAGGATTACTGTAGAAGGGGACGCCCTATCCCTGGTTATTCCCCTTGATGCCTTGAAGCTACAGACCGTTTTAGTGGAACTGTTGGACAACGCCCTACGCTACTCTGCGGATGATCAGCCCATCGTCGTTCATTTGCTTCAGCAGGGCAACTGGGCCGTTATCCAGGTGCAGGATTGGGGAGATGGCATTCCCTTTCAGTGTCAGGCGAATATCTTTGACCCCTTCTACCGGGTGGATGAAACCCGGAGTCGGGGTACGGGTGGCACCGGGTTGGGGTTGACACTGGCGCGATCGCTAGTTGAGGCTATGGGTGGGC